>CABUZE010000023.1 GCA_902495955.1 uncultured Collinsella sp.
CTCGTCAACACCGCCGGTATCCTGCGCTTCGCCGCCATGGAGGACCTGCCGCTGAGCGACTGGGAGCAGGTGCTCAACGTCAACCTCACCGGTTACTTCATCACCTCGCAGCGCTTTGGTCGCGAGATGATCAAGGCCGGCCAGGGTCGCCTGGTGCACATCTCGCCCGTTGCCAGCCACTCCCCCGAGACGTTCTCGGGCGTGTACAGCTCCACCAAGGCGGGCGTCAACATGATGTCCAAGATGCTCGCCGCCGAGTGGGGCCCCTACGGTGTCCGCTCCAACTGCGTCGAGCCCTGCTTCGTTAAGACTCCGATGTCGGCCAATTTCTACGCCGACCCCGAGGTCGAGAAGAGCCGCAGCCGCCTGATCGCCACGCGTCGCATCGGCGAGGTCAGCGATATCGCCAACGCCGTCATGTTCCTGGCGTCCAAGCGCTCGGACTTTACCACCGGCGACGCCATCAAGGTCGACGGCGGCTTCTCCAACATGATGGGCGACCTCACCGCCAAGCCCGGCGGCCGTCGCGCCTATGCCGACAACTACCTTAAGAACAAGGGTGTCGAGCTCTGGTCCGACGAGTCCGGCGTCGCCAAGCCGACTGACCAGTAAACCAACCTAACAGAGAGGCCCCGCGGACACGCCCGCTCCTCCCCCGTATCGATGAGAAAGAGTCCAATGGCTTCCACCAACTCCAACAAGGGTCGCGCCGTCGTGCTTTCCGCCGCGTGCGTCACCATGTTCTTCATCAGCTCCATCGCGCTGTATTCCGTCGTGAGCAAGAACCTGCTCGCCGTCTACCCCGAGTGGTCCAGCGCCCTTACTTGGGCTTTCCCGGTCTTTCAGACCATCATGGCCGTGACGGGCATCTTCGCCGGCCGCATCTCCGACAAGATCGGCCCGCGCAACGTTGTGATCGCCGCCGCCGCGTGCTACGGCGTGGGCTGGTTCATGTCCGGCACCGTCACCGAGCCGTGGCAGTTCTACCTGTGGTTCTCGCTTGTCGCCGCCATCGGCAACGGCCTGGGCTACAACCCGGCGCTCACCACCGGCCAAAAGTGGTTCATCGACAAGAAGGGCCTCGCCTCAGGCATCACCCTGGCCGCTTCGACCGCCGGCCCCGCCGTGCTGTCCCCGGTGCTCGCCTCGCTGCTCATCCCGAGCCTGGGCATCTTTGGCGGCCTCAAGGCGCTCGGCGTCATCTTCTTTGTGACGATCGCCGCCTCCGCCCTGTTCCTGAAGGCCCCCGAGGCCGGTTGGCTGCCCGAGGGCTTCGAGGCCCCCAAGGGCGGCGCGCATGCCGGCACCTTCGGCGACCTCACCCCGGGCGAGATGGTCAAGACCCCGCGCTTCTGGGTCCTCATCGTCACCTTCGCCTTTGCCGCCACCGCGGGCACCCTGCTCGTGGGCAAGGTTGCCTCCATCGCCGCCGTCCAGCTCTTCGCCGACCCCACGAGCGCCGCGGCCGTCGCCCTCGGCGGTGTGGTGGTCTCCGTCAACACCTGCGCCAACCTGGTTGGCCGCCTGTCCTTTGGCCAGATCATCGACAAGCTCGGCGCCTATAAGTCGCTGCTCATCAGCCTTGTCGTCACCATCGTCGCGCTCGTCATCATGTCGATGAGCTTTACACAGAGCATGTTCTTTGTGGCGCTCGCCCTGCTCGGCTTTAGCTTTGGCGCCCTGCTCGTCATCTACCCGCCGCTCACCGGTGGCGCCTTTGGCACCAGCAATATCGGCGTCAACTACGGCATCATGTTTTTGGGCTACGCCGCTTCCACCTGGATCAGCCAGCCCATCACCGCCGTGCTGTACCACGCCGAGGCCGGCAGCGCCGCCTACCAGCAGTCCTTCTACGGCGCCATCGTGATCGCCGCCATCGCCGTCGTGCTCACCGTCTACATGATGGTCTCCGACAGCAAGAAGAAGTCCGCCTAGTTTTACCGATGCGACAAAGGGACAGCCCCTTTGTCGCATTCCACCGCCACCAGTATTAAGGAGTCGAAATGTCTGAGCTCAACCCCGTCCGCATTGCCGTTATCGGCGCCGGCGCCATGGGCCGCAACCACATCCGCTTTGTCACCGAGGAGCCCGAGGCCGAGCTCGTCGCCATCGCCGACGCCTTTGAGGGCGCCCGCGCCACGGCCGAGGCCGCCGGCGTGCCGTTTTATACCGATCCCGCCCAGATGATGGACGAGGTCAAGCCCGAGGCCGTCATTATCGCCACGCCCAACGACCTACACCTGGGCGTTGCCCGCGAGGCTGTGAAGCGCAACATCGTGCCGTTGGTCGAAAAGCCGATCTCCAACGACCTGGAGGATGCCCAGGCCTTCGCCGCCGAGGCCGAGACCGCCGGCGTGCCCGTGCTCGTGGGTCAGCACCGTCGCCACAATCCCTTCGTCAACAAGGCCAAGGAGATCATCGAGTCCGGCGAGCTGGGCAAGCTCACCGTGTCGAGCTTCCACTACATGATCTATAAGAATGACGAGTACTTCGACGTCGAGTGGCGCCGCAAGAAGGGCGCCGGCCCGATCCTGGTCAACCTGGTGCACGACGTCGACCTGCTCCGCTATCTGTTGGGCGAGCCCGTTGCCGTCCAGGGTATGCAGTCCAGCGCCGCCCGCGGTTTTGAGACCGAGGACTCCGCCGTGGTCAACGTTCGTTTTGCCGATGGCGCACTCGCGAGCATGACCATCTCCGACGCCACCGCCAGCCCCTGGAACTGGGAGGCCACCGCTCGCGAGGATCCGCAGTACCGCCCCTTCGACGCCGACGCCTACTTTATCGGCGGCACTAAGGGCGCCCTTTCGCTGCCCCGCCTGCACCAGTTCTCCTACGACGGCGCCTCCAACTGGCACAAGCCGCTGCAGATGGAGATTCCGGCCGTCGACCCGGCACTGCCGCACAAGATGCAGCTCAAGCACTTTGTGAAGGTTGTCCGCCGCGAGGTCGAGCCCGTCGTGACCCCCGCCGATAACGTCAAGACGCTCACGCTTCTCAACGCCATCAAGGAGGCCGCCGAGACCGGCCAGCTCGTCGAGCTGTAATGCCTTAAGAGCGACCGCGGCAGAAACCCCATGCCGAACCCTTCGGTCCGTCACCAACAAGCCCCTCTTCTTTGCCCCGCGAGCAGCCTCCTGCCCGCGGGGCTTTTTGCTACCTTAACGACGATTTTTCTGGGGCGGGCGCTATTTTGCACCTCGGCTTGATTCGGTCGCCACGAAACAGTCTTTTGGGACGGGTGGTATCCTTGGTAGCCCTGTGCTGCAAACGCACCTTAAACGCAAGGAGTCCCATGGATCTTATCGCCCAGCTCGCCCGCGAGCTCAACCTTAAGGCCGCCAACGTCGAGGCTGCCGTCAAGCTCATCGATGAGGGCAACACCATCCCCTTTATCTCGCGCTACCGCAAGGAGGCAACGGGCGGCATGGACGACGTCGCCCTGCGCGCGCTCGACGAGCGCCTGTCCTACCTGCGCAATCTTGAGCAGCGCAAAGAGGACGTCATTCTGCTCATCGACGCCCAGGGCAAGCTCACGCCCGAACTCGAACAGCAGATTCGCGAGGCCACGCAGCTCCAGCGTGTCGAGGACCTCTACAAGCCCTACCGCAAAAAGCGCATGACCCGCGCGCAGAAGGCCCGCGAGGCAGGTCTGGAGCCGCTCGCCAACATGATCATCATGCAGGCCTCGGCCAAAGGCAGCGCACTCGACGCCGCCGCGGCATACGTCAACGAGGAGGCCGGCTTCGACACGCCCGAGAAGGCGCTCGCCGGCGCCGCCGACATCGTGGCCGAGACGGTAGCCGAAGATCCCGAGAACGTCGCCGACCTGCGCGCCTTTACGCAAAACACCGCCGACATCGTCGTCGAGGCCACCGACCCCGCCGAGAAGACTCCCTACGAGCCGTACTACAGCTATGATGAGCCGCTGCGTCGTATACCCAACCACCGCGTGCTGGCGATCGACCGCGGTGAGCGCGAGGGCAAACTCCGCGTGCACGTGAACGTCGACGGCGCCGCCGCCACGGCACGCCTCGGCAGCCGTTGGCCCCGACGTCAGGGCGTGTTTGCGCCCGTCTTTGACGCCGCTATCGCCGACGGTTACAAGCGCCTCATGGCCCCCTCGCTGGAGCGCGAGGCCCGTGCTAAGCTCACCGTCCGCGCCCAGACCGAGGCCATCAACGTCTTTGCCAAGAATCTCGAAGGCCTGCTCTCGGCACGCCCCGTGCGCGGCGCCCGCGTGCTCGCGCTCGATCCGGGCTACCGCACCGGCTGCAAGGTCGCCGTCATGGACGAAACCGGCAAGCTGCTCGACCACGGCGTGGTCTACCCCACCAAGCCGCGCCACGACGTCGCCGGCACCAAGCGCGAGCTCGCCCGCCTCGTCAAGAAGGACAGCGTCAACACCATCGTCATCGGCAACGGCACCGCCAGCCGCGAGACCGAGGAAGTCGTCTCGGAGTTCATTGCCGAGCAGGCACCCAGCCTACGCTACACCATCGTTAACGAAGCCGGCGCGGCGGTGTACTCCGCCTCCGAGCTCGCCAGCCAGGAGTATCCCGACCTGGACGTCACCGTGCGCGGAGCCATGAGCCTGGGCCGCCGCCTGCAGGACCCGCTGGCAGAGCTCGTCAAGATTCCGCCCCAGTCCATCGGCGTGGGCCAGTACCAGCACGACCTTGACCAGGCCGAGCTCTCGCGCACCCTGGGCCACGTGGTGGAGGACGTCGTCAACCGTGTGGGCGTCGACGTGAACACCGCGAGCGCGAGCCTGCTGGGATACGTATCGGGCATTACGCCGAGCTTGGCCAAGAACATCGTGGCCTACCGCGAGGAAAACGGTGCCTTTACCGATCGCCGCCAGCTCAAGAAAGTCCCCAAGCTTGGACCCAAGGCATATCTCAACGCCGCAGGTTTCCTGCGCATCAGCGGCGGCAAGAACCCGCTCGACGCGACGAGCGTCCACCCCGAGAGCTACGAGGTGGCCACGTCCGTCTTGGAACGCGCCGGCGTTAAAGCAAGCGAGCTCAGCCACGGCGGCGTGCCCGACATCGAGCGCCGTCTGGGCAGCATCTCGGCGCTGGCAAGCGACCTAGACTGCGGCACCCTGACGCTCATCGACATTGTCAACGAGCTCAAGAAGCCCGGCCGCGACCCGCGCGACGACGCGCCCGAGGTGGTCTTTAGCCGCTCAGCGCTTTCCATCGACGACCTAGAGCCCGGCATGGAACTCAAGGGCACGGTGCGCAACGTTGTGGACTTTGGCGCCTTCGTCGACGTGGGCGTGCACCAGGACGGCCTCGTGCATATCTCCAAGCTCGCCAACCGCTTCGTCAAGCGCCCGAGCGACGTGGTGCGCGTCGGCGACACGGTAAAGGTGTGGGTCGAGAAAGTCGATCGCGACCGCAAGAAGATCTCCCTCACCATGGTGAAGGGGAAGTAGCCAGAGGGGCCCGGATGTCTCAATGGACGTCCGGGCCCCTCTTTTTGGAAATATAAATAAGGATTGTTAGATTACAGATTGACCCATAGAGCGGGGCGAACGGCGAGGATCGGGCAGTACACGTATTCGCCATCGGAGAACATGAAGCCGGCAGCGAAGACATAGGCCGCATGATCTGAGTCGTCACCCCGCGAACGCAGCCACCAGTTGCATGCGCCGTTGCCCTCGTCCTTATAGGCGCCGTTGTTCACGGCCTGCTGGGTCGGCATGCAGATGCGATCGTTGTCGGACATAAAGTACTTATTCACCTCATCGACGGAAAGCAGCGTAGGGGTGCCGTCAATCGCCTTTATCTCGTCACTCGTAAAGGCCTGGGAAGCGAAATCGTTCTCGAGCCATTTCTTGAGGTCGGAGGAGCTCCAGTCGTTGCCGTCCTCCTCGTCTTCATTGAACACGTGGGCATCAAGGGCCTTTTGACTCACGACATAGGCACGGTTGCCTTCGACCGCTAGGACGCGCCACTCGATAGGCTCCTTACCGTTCGAGGTGTCGCCGTCCTGCTCGTATGAGCCAAACTCGACCACGTCGCCCACCTGCGCCCCCTTGAAGGGGTTCTTGTTGAACGCGGGGACAACGACAAAGATGGCAATCAGCACGAGCGCGATGACGCCGGCCGCCGCCCCTCCGATGATAAGCGGCAGCTTCTTTTTGCTGCCAGCTATATTGGCAGACTGCACCTTTGCAGCCTGCGGCATGGGCGCGACGCCAGGTGCCGTGTCTGGGGCTACAACTGGATTACCGGTTTCATCTGAGGGGGGGGTCACAGATGCCGTGGGAAACGGGTTGCCGCAGGCGCAACAAAACTTGGCCTCGTCAACGTTCTTGGTACCGCATTTGGGACAGAACATGGGGTTCTCCCTTCCTTTCGTTTTTCTTTCACGCGTTAAAGCTAGACCCAAGGCAACCAAACTTGTTGCGCAACATGTCCCGGAGGAGAAAAATCTGTGCGAGCGGGAGCGCGATCGAGACGACATCAGTCAGGTCTTGTGCAGGGAAAGTAAACCGCCAGAGCAAGGGTACCCCCTGTAGCGACGTGCAAAATCGCGAGTATTCTGCAAACTCCGCCGTTCCGGACGCCCCTCAGGAGCAATAAAGTCAAAAATAGCCCCCGTTTTAGCGTCGTCAGAGCCAAAACGGGGGCTATTCCGTGCTTCAGCTAGCTGGTAAAAGCCTTTACCTTGCTGAATACTCTCAATTTTGCACGTCGCGGGCGGGGGTACCTTTGCCCACGGCAGGATATGGAAGCCGATTACCAACCTACCGGCAAGCTCGTGTCGGCAGCCCCGGCTTTTCCTTTGCCTAGCGCGACTCTCGCGAAGCGCGTGAGCGATAGGGAAAGGAAAGACCGGGGCGAACAACCCGCGACACAGCCAGTGTTCACCCTACGGCAGGATATGGAACCCGAGCGAGGCGATATCCTTGGCAAAGCCGCGCACGGTGTCGAGCGAGACCTCGTACGGATCACGGCCGATGTTCTTGCGCTTGGCCAGGATGCTGTTGGGCACCGTGATGATCTGGCAACCGCAGGCCTCGGCCTGGTAAATGTTGATGAGCTCGCGCGTGGACGCCCACAGGACCTCGCAGTTGGGCTTGGCGGCGGCCTTCTTAACCGACTCCGTCACAAACGGAATGGGGTCGACGCCGGTATCGGCGATACGGCCGGCAAAGAGCGAGATGATGGACGGCGTCTCGGCGTCAACGGCCTCGACCATCTCGTCGACCTGCTCGGGCGTAAAGATGGTGGTGACGTTGACCTTGATGCCATCGGCCGAAAGCTTGCGGACCAGCTCGGCGGTGGACTCGCCCTTGGTAGTCACGCACGGAATCTTGACGTAGACGTTGTCGGCCCAGGTAGCGATCTCGCGAGCCTCGACCTCCATGGTCTCGACGTCATCGGCAAAGACCTCAAACGAGACGGACACATCGGTGATGTGGGTCAGGACCTCCTTGGCAAACGCGCGGTAGTCCGTCACGCCGCCCTTCTTCATAAGGGACGGGTTGGTCGTGAAACCCTGAACGTTGCCGTTCTCGTACATGTCGAGCATGCCCTCGAGATTTGCACCGTCAGCGAACACCTTGATTGCCATCTGCCTGATTCCTTTCGTTTGCATGCGGCCGATAAACTGCTAAACACTTTACCTATGTTTATCAGGGCGTGAGCTGCGGGTTTTTATCTTCTCGGCGAACGGTATAAACACCTCAGTGTTTGGATTGATAAATCGATTGAGCATGCAAAAGCAAAGAGTCGCAGTTTGAGCAAACGTCAGAACGCGGGATTCATTAGATGAGGCCGAAATGCTGCATCGCTGTGACGGTGCCGTCGTGTGCGACATCGTCGGTCACGTAGTCGGCGACCGCCTTGACCTCGGGCATGGCGTTGCCCATGGCGACAGCCGTCTCGACCGCAGCGAGCATGCCCAGGTCGTTACCCGAATCGCCGAAGCCAAAGGTGCGCGCGTTGCCGGTGCGACCCAGGTATTCCAGCGCTCGCGCCACGCCCACGCCCTTGTCGATGCCCTTGGGGCTCAGCTCGCGATTCTGACCACCGGTGTTGCACAGCTCAAACTCGCGATCGATAAAGCCATCATCGTTGGCTACGCGAGCCAGGTCGCTCGCGACGATGCCTACCTTGCCCACGCGCAGACGGCCGTCGACGCGCATTTCCTCGGTGCTGTGCACCACAGAAGTGCCGATCAGAGACGACTGCTCAACGCCCGCGGGTTCCAGGGCAAAAGTAGCCACGTTGGTCTCGAAAAAGGCTTCAATCCCTGCCGCGACCATACGGCGAGCGAGCTCCGCAACAATGTCTTCGTCAAAGCAGTCCTCATGCACCACGCGGCCCTCGACCTCGAGCGTGGCGCCTGCCATGGCAACGATGCCCGCGGGGTCGAGCGCACGCAAGCTGTCCGCGATGAGCCACAGGGGACGACCCGTGCAGATAAATGCCTGGTGTCCCGCGTCGCGCAGACGATGAAACGCCTCGACGACCGTCTGCGAGGGGTGAACCGCCGAAAAGTCCTTGTCGGTCATGTTGTCGGGATCGAACGACGTCAGCGTGCCGTCCACGTCAAAAAAGAGCACGGCGGAATCGGGGCACGCATCAATCATATGGGTTCCTTTCGGGGGCGAGAGTAAACGAAGTATCCATCATATAATGGAGCGACGCAACCAGAGAGGTCACCCATGGAATTTTACGCAAGCTGCCCCGAGGGCTTTGAGTCCGCACTCGCCGATGAGCTTAAACGCCTCGGGCTTTCGCATGTTCGCCGGCTGAAGGGCCGCGCTACATTTGAGGGCGAGCTCGAAGAAGGCTACCGCGCCTGTCTGTGGTCGCGCCTAGCGAGCCGCGTGTTTGCGGTGCTCGGGCGCTTTGAGGCGCAGGATGCCGACGAGCTGTACGATAGCGTTTACGACATCACCTGGGAGACCATCATCCGCCCCGGCGCCACCATCGCCATCACCGCCCGCGGCGTGACCGAGCAGCTGCGCAACACGCGCTTCTCGTCCCTGCGCGCCAAGGACGCGCTGTGCGACCGTCTGGCCGAGACCACGGGCCGTCGCGCCGATGTCGACGTTGCCGATCCCGACGTTCACCTGTTGCTTTCGCTGCGCCAGCGCCGCGCGAGCATCAGCCTGGATCTTTCGGGCGACCCGCTGTTCAAGCGCCTGCCGCCCGCGGCGACCCGTGCCGGCGAGGGCGCGCACGTGCTGCGCCCCGACTATGCCGCCCTGGTGCTGGCGCAGGTCGGCTGGACTGCACTGTGCGAGCGCGAGCTGACGGCCGATGATTACGAGAACGAAGCCCTGCCCACGCTGGTCGACGCCTCGTGCGCCGGCGGCGGCCTGCTGCTGGAGGCCGTGAACATTCTGACTGACCGCGCCCCGGGCGCCGCCCGCGAGCGCTGGGGC
>CABUZE010000024.1 GCA_902495955.1 uncultured Collinsella sp.
ACCGCGTAACCTAAAGGTTGTCGGTGTCCAAGACGATGGTGAATGGGCCGTCGTTGATCAAGTCGACTTTCATATCGGCGCCAAAAATGCCGTGCGCCACGTGTTCGACATCTTGGCGAACGAGCGTCAGGAAGTACTCGTAGAGCTCGTTGGCGACATCGGGGGCGCCGGCATCCGTAAACGATGGGCGGCGACCGTAGCGGCAGTCGGCGAACAGCGTGAACTGCGACACCACGAGCACCTCGCCGTCGACATCGGCAAGCGCCAAGTTGGTCTTGCCGTTCTCGTCCTCGTTGATACGCAGCCCGCGGAGCTTGCCCCACAGCTTGTCGGCCTCGGCACGCGTATCGCCATGGCCCACACCCAGCAGCACCAGGTAGCCGCGTCCAATGCGGCCCACGCACTCGCCGTCGACCGTCACGCCGGCGTTGAGCACGCGCTGCACCACCGCACGCACGGTCTACTCCTCGCCCGTCAGCTTGGCGGACAGATGCTCGAGCGCGTGGAAACGATGGCTGATGGCGTTCTTCTCGTCAGCCGTCAGCTCGGCCATGGTCTTGCCCGGCGTGTCGACCGGCAGGAAAAGCGGGTCGTAGCCAAAGCCGTGATCGCCGCGGCCCTCGTGCGCGATAACGCCCTCGCAGGCGCCCTCGCCATAGGTGACCAAACCGTCCGTGTCGATGAGCGCGACGACACTCATAAAGCGCGCGGTGCGATCCTCGTCGGCCACGCCATCCAGATTCACGAGCAGCTTGGCATTGTTGGCGGCGTCGTCGCCGTGAACGCCCGCGTAGCGCGCGCTATACACACCGGGCTCACCGTCCAGCGCGTCGACGACCAAGCCCGAATCGTCGGCAATGGCCATAAGGCCCGTCTCCTCAACCGCGGCTTGGGCCTTGATGATGGCGTTCTCCAAAAACGTCGTGCCGTTTTCCTCGGGATCCTCAAAATCACCCAGCTGGCCGAGCGCCACAAAGCGCACCTCGGGCATGACCTTGCCCAAAATGGCCTCGATCTCGGTGAGTTTATGAGCGTTTCCGGTTGCCACGACGATGGTCGCCGCCGGGTCGAGGGTGTCGATGTCGATCTTCTCAAGTGCCATAACTGGCCTCCTTGTCTCTATAGCAAGCCGCGTGAGGGGCGTTTGGGCACTTGACCTCTCCCCTCTCAGGCGATCGGACCTTTCAACGCAGCATTTCAGCAGATAAAACCTACCAAAATAAACCCGTCCCTTTTGGCAGGTTAGGCGATGGCTTGGCGCTGAAGCTCGATGAGTTCGGCGATACCCTTGTCGCCCAGGTCGAGCAGGGCGTTGAGGCGTTTGCGGTCAAAGGGCGCCTGCTCGCCGGTGCCCTGGAGCTCGATCATCTCGCCGGTGTCGGTGGCGACGAGGTTCATGTCGACCTCGGCATGGCTGTCCTCCGAATAATCGAGGTCAAGCAGAATATTGCCGTCGACAACGCCCATGGAGATGGCAGCCACCTGGCCGATAAGCGGGATGCGTTCGATCTTGCCCGCCTCGACCCACATGGCGAGGGCGTCGTGCAGCGCCACCCAGGCGCCGGTGATGCTCGCTGTACGCGTGCCGCCATCGGCCTGAATCACATCGCAGTCGACGGTGACGGTGTACTCGCCGAGCGCCTTCATGTTGACGACGGTACGCAGGCTGCGGCCAATGAGGCGCTCGATCTCCATGGAGCGACCCTTGCGGTTGGCGTGTTCGCGCTTGCAGCGCTTGCCGGTCGACGCCGGCAGCATGGCGTATTCCGCGGTCACCCAGCCGGCCTTAGCTCCCTTTCGCCAGCCCGGTACGCCCTCCTCGATAGTGGCGGCGCACAGCACGCGCGTGTCACCGAACTCGGCCAAACACGAGCCGTGGGCGTGCTTCATGACGCCACGGGTGAGCTTAACGGGGCGCAACTCGTTGGCGGCGCGGCCGTTGGCGCGGTTGACCTGCATGTACTCCATAGAAATTTCCTTTCGGCAAAAGATGTGGCGGAGGCTTTGGCGGCTGCCTTACATCTATTTCAGCTCATCGATATCGATATGTTCGATGCTCTTGAGCGGCTGACCAAAGATAAAGCTGCCCGCCACCGCAAACTCGGCAATGTTATCAGCCGTCGTGGCAAAACGATGCTGCGGCTCGGCGGCGTCGCCCGCCAGCTGCTCGCGGCGCGTGAGGATATCGGTCAGCTCGCGCGTGGTCTCCTCGGCGGAACTCACGACGCGCACCCCAGGCCCCAGCGCATGGCGGATAGGTCCCACCAACAGCGGGAAATGCGTACAGCCGAGCACCACGGTATCGATACCGTGGTCGCGCAGCGGCTCAACCGTGGCACCCACCAGCGCACGCACGGCAGGCGTATCGAAGATATCCTCGTTCTCAAGCCACTGTTCCTGCAGATGTGCACCCGAGGCGAGCTCGTGTTCGACAACCTCGACAAAGCTCGAGGCAGGACAGCCGTATACATCGACGCCGGCATCCAGGTCCTGAATGGCGCGCGTGTAGGCGCCCGAGCGAATAGTGAGGTTGGTGGCGAGCACGCCCACGCGACGCGTACGCGTGCTGTTGATTGCTGCACGGGCACCCGGCGCAATCACGCCGATCACGGGAACGTCGAGCACCTGCTGGGCCAGACGCAAGGCCGCAGCGGTCGCCGTGTTGCAGGCGATGACCATAATCTTGACGTCGTGCTTCGAAAGCCAACGACCCGCCTGCAGCGCAAACGAGCGCACCTCATCCTCGGTGCGCGTGCCGTAGGGGCAGCGCTTGGTGTCGCCAAAGTAGTAGACGGACTCGTGCGGCAACGCCGTCGCAATCGCGCGCGCAACCGTCAGACCGCCCAAACCAGAATCGAACACGCCAATCGGGCGCGTGTCGCCTGCCGGATTCTCGATATCGGACATTACCTCACCAGTCTCTCTCGAAAAGACATGTCCACGTGCGGCGACGCCGCGCTACGAACGCGCCGCGACCAGCAGCTCTGCCGTCGCCGCCCAACCGTCGACAATTTTGCCGCGCGTAACGAAAGCGTTCTCGCAAGCAGCCAGGAACTCGAGCGCGCCGGCGCTCGTCAGGCCATTCTCGACCAGGCAGAACGTGCCCACGTGATCGGCCATGTAGAAGTCGGACTCGGAATCGCCGAGCGCCAACGTCTCCTCGCGCTCGATCCCCAGGTGCTCGCAGAAGCGCGCAATGGCGACGCCTTTGTTGAGGCCCGCGGGGTTGATGTTGAATGCGCGACCGTCCTCGACGCGATCGAGCTCGAGCGTCGTCGGCTTGGACAGGTGAGTCAGATGGCCGTTGCAAGCCCAGATCAGACCGCAGCCGGCCTCGTCCAGGATGGCCTGAACCTCATCGTCGGGCACATCGCCGCGCATGCCGACGGTTACCTCACGGTACTTGTAGCCGGTCGACATGTCGTTGTGGTACTCGATCTTGTGCGGCCAGCGGGCAAGGATCTTCTCACACACGCCGGTCTGCTCGATCACCTGGTGCGGCGTGAGGCCGCAAGAGGGGTCGTAGGGCATGTCGCCGGTCAGATACTCCCAATCGTTGGCTTTGAGGTCGTACATGACCAGGCCGCCCATCTCGCCGATGTAGGAGTTGAGGCCGAGCACGCGCGCGTCCTCGTGGATCATGGTACGGTTGCGGCCCGAGGTGGGAACCACCTGAATACCAGCGCGAGCGAGCGCCACGACGGCCTCGACGAGTTTGGTCGAGGGGTTGCCGTCGTTGTCGCGCAGCACGCACGAGCCGGGTGCGAGCATCGTGGCATCCAGGTCGGTAAAAACGTACTTGACCTTGGCCAAGCGCCCGCGCATCTCGCCCGAAAGCTCAGCGACGGTCGGCAGGGTATTGTGGGACATGGTTACTCCGTTTACGTAGAAGGGTTTGGACTTGGACGGCATGTTTTGATCGAGGGAACACGCTTATGGCGACAGCGCACTCAGGGCGCCGCCGCCATCATGGTTCATTAGTCAAACTGGGTAACATCGATCAGGCGATTGGCCAACGAAAGGTCGCTCTCGATGGGCACGAACTCGTCACCCACGTGCATGAGCTCCTCGTCACCCTTTGCCAGCAGCAAGACAATGGTGGGAGCATCGGGGTTGACGTACTCCTCGCGCGCCGCCTTGAACGCCGCATGCACAGCGGCTTCGCGGTCGAGGATGATCTTGTTCGGCGTATCGTCGGGAACATGTTCGGCAAGCTCGCGACAGACCTTCATCGGGTCCTCGTGAGCCGGGTCCTCATTGGCAAAGATCATCAGGTCGGAATACGGTGCGGCCTCGCGCGGAAGCTGCTCGCGGCGCTCCTGCGCCTTGCCGCCGGCAGCGCCAAACACTGCGATGACCGGGCTGGCGGGAAACGCGCGCTTGACCGACGAGAAAAGCGAGCGGAACGAAAGCTGGTTGTGCGCGTAGTCGACGACACAAATCACGCGGCCGTCCTTCGACTCCACGACCTCCATACGGCCCGGCACACGCAGTTTGGAGAGGCCCTTCTTGATAGCCTCGATACCGATGCCGATCTCGCGCGCAGCGGCGATAGCGACCAGCGCGTTCTCCACGTTAAAGTCTCCCGCGATACCCAGCAGGATCTTCTCCCCCGCCTCGGACTCGTCGGCACACAGGCCATGCAAGTTGAACTCGATGCTAAAGCCGACCATGCGTACGTCGCTCGCCCACAGGCTTGCCTCGGGATGCTCGACGCCAACGGTCACCAAGCGCTCGGCCGTCGACGCTGCCTCCAGCACACGGTCGACCTCTTCGGTGCCCAGATTCACCACGGCGGTCTTTGCCTGGTCAAAAATCCTGAGCTTGCTCTCAAAATAATCCTCAAACGTGGGGTGTTCGATCGGCGAGATGTGGTCGCGGCCGATGTTGAGGAAGCACGCCACGTCAAACGGCAGATTCTCGACGCGTTGGTACTTGAGCGCCTGGCTCGAGACCTCCATGACCATGGACTGGCGACCGGACGTGCGGCAGTTGGCGATATGGCGCCAAACCTCGGGGGCCTCGGGCGTGGTGTTGGTGCTCTCGTAGCACTCGATGCCATCGTCGGTACTCACCGAGCCGATCATGCCGCAGGACTCGCCCGCCGCCTTGATGATGGACTGGAGCATAAAAGCGGCCGTGGTCTTTCCCTTGGTGCCGGTGATGCCCATGATCTTGACGTCGTGGTCGGGACGGTCGTAGACCTCCGGCGGCAGCAGGGCCATGGCCGTGCGAACACTATCAACAACCAGCATCGCAGCACCGCTCTCCTGCGCCAGCGGCTCCAGAGACTCGACCAGCGGCTCCTCGCACACAAATGCGACGGCGCCCGCATCGAGCGCCATGCTCAAAAACGCGGGCTTAAAGGCAGCACCTTTGCAGAAGAACACGTCACCTGCCGAGACCGCGCGCGAATCAAACGAGCAGCCGGTCACGGCACGCTCGTCAACCTGCTCTGATGCGCGCAGCTCGCCGCACACATCGAGCAGCTTGGCAAGCGTATCGACCGTGGTCACGGTCGCGGAATCCGAATGGTGCATCTTTCACCTTTCTCAGCCATTTGGCAGGGACGGTTTTCATAGTAACTGAAACGTGCTCGCGCAAAAACGGCTCCCGGAGGAGCCGTTACGCGCAGGCGTTCGTAAGCCGAGGCTAGGCAGCCTGAACAGAAGGCTGGCCCTCGTCGATAAAGAAGCGCTTGTACCACACTAGGAACACGAGCGGCGTATAGATCTTGCGCTGGAAATCGCCCTTGCCCGCAAAGTGCAGATCGAGCAGGTGCATGAGCTCGTCGGTATTGAAGAACTCACTTGCCCACGGCGCGGTGAAGTACTCCTTGACATAGTCGTACCACTTTTGCTCGCGCAGCCAGTAGACAATCGGCACCGGGAAGCCCACCTTGGGACGGGTGGCCCACTCATCGGGCAGCGACTTGTTGGCAGCGTGGCGGAGTACCTGTTTGTTGCCGTTCTCGTTAATACGGTAGCGGTCGGGAATATGCTCGGCGAACTCCATGACTTTGCGGTCCAGGAAGGGCACGCGCAGCTCCAGCGAGTGCGCCATGCACATCTTGTCGGCCTTGAGCAGAATGTCGCCCGGGAGCCACATGTTCATGTCCAGGTACTGCTTCTTGACCAGCTCGGGCTGACCCTTCACGCGTGCGTAGATGGGTGCAGCGAGCTCGAAGGCGCCGTCGCCGGTGTTGTACTCGGGCTTGAGCACGCCGTCGACCTCGCGCTCCGGCCATACCAGAGCCTGTCCCAGGAACGACTTCTCGGGGATCTCGGCACCCTTGACCAGGAAGTTATGGCCCTTGAAGTACGGCATATGCAGCGCCAGGTTACCGAGCGCGCGACGGATGGGCAGCGGCACCATCTTTTTGTACTTGCGCACCGGGACCGTGTCCTCGTAGTAGGCGTAGCCGCCAAAGAGCTCGTCGGCGCCTTCGCCCGAAAGCACGACGGTGACGTCCTTGCGCGCCATCTCGGCCAAGAACCACAGCGGTACAGACGACAGGTTGGACTGCGGCTCGTCCATGTGATACTGGATGTCCTCGAGTGCGCCAAAGAACTCGTCGGCGGTAATCATCTTGCGGACATTCTCGACGCCGAGCTTGTCAGAAAGCTCCTTGGCGTAGTTGGTCTCGTTGAAGTTCTTGTAATCGAAGCCCACCGAGAAGGTCTTGTCGGGCATGAGGCAAGCGGCAATATAGCTGGAGTCGACGCCGCCGGAGAGGAAGGAAGCGACCTTAACATCAGCGATGCGATGGGCCTCGACGCTTTCGTGCACAACCGCATCCAGCTCGTCGACGTACTCCTCGAACGGCTTCTCGACGGCGGAGTAATCGCAATCCCAATAGCGCTCGATGTTCATCTTGCCGGTCGGGATGTCTACGGTAAAGTAATGCGCCGGCGGCAGCTTGTAGACGCCCTCGAAGAAGGTCTCCTCGGTTGCCGAATACTGCAGCGTCATGTACGGACGCAGGGCCTTTTTGTTGACCGCCTTGTGGAAGTGCGGATAGTCCAGGAAGCTCTTGATCTCAGAGCCAAAGAGCACACCCGGCGCGCCGTCGCCAGCATCGGCCATGGGATAGTAGTAGAGCGGCTTGATGCCAAAGATATCGCGGGCGCCAAAGAGCTTGTTCTTCTTCTTGTCCCAGATGACGAAGGCGTACATACCGCGCAAGCGATCGAGTACGGCCTCGCCCCACTCTTCGTAGCCGTGCAGGAGGCTCTCGGTGTCGGCGCCGCAGTGGAACTTATAGCCCTTGGCCTCAAGCTCGGAGCGAAGCTCCTGGAAGTTGTAGATCTCGCCGTTGAAGACGATAACGACGCTGCCGTCCTCATTGGCCATGGGCTGAGTACCGGCCTCGGTCAGGTCGAGGATCGACAGGCGGCGGAAGCCCAGGGCAACGCGGCCATCGATAAACTGGCCGCTCATGTTGGGGCCGCGATGGAAGATACGGTCCATCATCTTGGTGAGCACCTCGGATTGGTTATCCGTCCCACCGACAAAACCGACAAAACCGCACATATACTATCCCCTCTGCTGTTGCTGGGTATCAAATCGAATCAGTAACTTTTGAGTATACCCGAGGGTGTAAAGAGGGGCGGAATGTTCAGGCAATCTCAACTGAATCAGCTCCGCGCCGACACGCGCCGGTTACCTTTAATGGATATGAGGTGAATGGGGCGATTGTTTTGCTATACTCTCTCCGCACGGGCGATTGGCGCAACGGTTAGCGCAGGTGCTTTACACGCACAAGGCTGGGGGTTCGAATCCCTCATCGCCCACCATTGATTTGTTAGGCCTCCATCACTGGAGGCCTTTCTTTTTCGGGACCAGCACATGGGATTCGAACCCGACAGGGTGCGGAGCTGAGGAAACGCGAAGCGTTTTCCAGCGCAGCACGCGAGGGCCGTAGGCCCGAAGCGGAAGCGGGCGGCGAAGCCGCACGCGACATCCCTCATCGCCCACCACTGATTTGATAGGCTTCCAGTAATGGAGGCCTTTCTTTTTTGCACCCGGTGCATAGGATTCGAACCCTAAGGACCCCTTATTTCAAGGTCCGTGGTCAAAAAATGGCAAAAATGAGTACTGCTACTTTGCTTGCAACATATAAAAAGATAGCATTTACTTACGTTACGCAACATGTGTCCATTATAAGGACTAACAGTTGGATTAAGATCGTGTATTCATCGCCATTTCGTCTTGCTATCTAGCCTTATTAGTCCAAAATTGCTGCTACCAAATCGGTAACAGTACTCATATTTGATGTTTTTTGACCCGCAGGTCTCCCCCGCCTTAGCAAATCTAAGACAAAACGGGGTCCAGACCGCTGAATCGTGCCGCATAGGGCACGTCCGCAGTCCGGAACCCGGTCCAAATTGAGCTATTGCGTTGTGTTAGGCCAAAACGTCCGACAAAATCTCGATCAGGTTGTCCACGTCGGCTTCCTCGCAGACGAGCGGCGGCAGGAAACGCAGCGTATGGGCACCCGTAGCGTTAATCACGGCACCAGCCCCCAATGCACGGGCCACAACGTCGTGTGCATCACCCGCGGTATCGTCCAGATCGCAGCCGAGCATCAGGCCACGGCCACGCACCTCTACCACGTGCGGAAGCTTAGCCAGCGCCTGCTCCATATAGGCACCCACCTTGGCGGCATGCTCGCCATAATCGCCGCGCACGAGCGCGGAGAGCGTCGCGGCGCACGCCGCGACAGCCAAGCAGCTACCGCCAAAAGTCGAGCCGTGGTCGCCCGGCTTAAACACGTCGGCGATCTCCTTCTTTGCCACCACGGCACCCATGGGCACGCCATCGGCAATGCCCTTGGCAAGGCTCATAATGTCGGGCTCCACGCCATAGGTCTGGAATGCAAACGGCTTGCCGGAGCGGAAGATGCCACACTGGACCTCGTCGGCGATAAGCACGGCACCCACCTCGTGTGCCAAGTCGCGCGCAGCCGCCATAAACTCCTCGGTCATGGGATGCACGCCGCTCTCGCCCTGGATCGGCTCGAGCATCACGGCGCAAATCTCGCTTCCGAGCTGCTTAAAGATTGCGCGCAGTTCATCGACATCGTTGGGCGTGCAGGCCACAAAGCCGCCCGGCAGCGGGCGGAAGCTGTCCTGCAGCCAATCCTGCATGGTCGCCGCAATGGTCTCGAGCGTACGGCCGTGAAAACCGCCGCGCATGCACACGATGGTGTTGCCACCGTTGCCGGCACGCTTGGCGTACAGGCGCGCGAGCTTCATCGAGCCCTCGTTGGCCTCGGCACCGGAGTTGGCAAAGAACGTCTCCCACACCT
>CABUZE010000025.1 GCA_902495955.1 uncultured Collinsella sp.
AAGCGCAGGCACCTGGTAGCAAATGGACTTGCCGGCGCCCGTGGGCATAACACCCAGCGCATCACGACCGGCAAGGATCGCATCGACCATGCGGTCCTGTCCCGGGCGAAACGAGGTGTAGCCAAAATAGGCGCCGAGCGTGTCGAGCGCCATCTGCTGCATGCTATCGGTCATGGTTTCCTAACGTTCAAGTCATCTGCCGCCGATTATACGCCGCCACGCGGACCGGCGTCGCCCGGCTGTCAGCCACGCTCATTCTGCAGGTAGTCATTGGGTAGTCATTGGGGACGTTCTTGAATGACTAGTCGTTTAAGAACGTCCCCAATGACTAAGGAGTGTCCCAAGGTGCCGGCAGAAAAGGAACGTCCCCAAGTGCCGGCCCGACAACGCCGATGTTTTGGCAACGACAGCGAAAGCCCGCCAGAGCGAGCAAGGTGCCTTGAAACAAGGCGGCATTGACCTTCTGGTCATGCCGCCGAAGTTGAAAGGCAGATTGCCGCTCTGGCGGGCTTGCAGCGTCGGCCGGTCCGCCGTTCGTCAGAACGGCGGGACCAACCCTACATCACCATAACGTAGCGCGATCCCACGTAGTACTGCTTACCCATCAGGACCGGCTCGCCATTGGGACCGGTAAAGCTGGCACGCAGGTTGAGCAGGGGATCGTGCGGAGCAATACCCAACTCGGCCGCCTGCTCGGTATTGGCACGAACGGCCTCGACCGTGCGGTAGCCAACCGAGACAATCGGCGTTCCGCCAACACGCTCGACCTCGGCAAAAATCGACTTGTCCTCAAGATCGGCCGTCAACAGCTCGCGGTAGGCGTCAAACGGCACAAAGATGTTCTCCTCAAAGATAGGCTCGCCATCGGCTGTACGCACGCGCTTAATATGCAGCAGCAGCGCGTCCTTCTGCAGGCCAAAGAACTCCATCTCGTTTTGACGTGCCGGCACAATCTGGCGATCGACCACATGCGCGCCCGCCTTCATGCCATTATCGGCACACAGCGCGGTAAACGTCTGCAGCGTCGAAGCGTGGAACTGGCGGTTGATGTGCGGCGTGGAGACAAAGGTGCCACGGCCCTGCTGCTTAACCAGGTAGCCATCGGAGCACAGCTCCTCGACGGCGCGGCGCACCGTAATGCGGCTCACGTCGTACTGCTCGGCTAGCTCAAGCTCGGACGGAATACGCTCCTTGGGTGCATAAACACCTTTCTCGATCGCATCCTTGATCTCGTCGTAAATCTGCTGGTAAAGCGGTGCATTTTTGGGCGCAGGCATATCTAATCACTCTTATCGAAATATTGAAATAACTAATACGTATATAACGTCTAGTTTCATGTTACCTCATATTGATAAAACGATACACCCTCCCTACCAAAAAGCGACAGCTTCATTTTGGTAGGTTTTATCTGGGCAAACGAGAGCCTCTAAAAAGCAACGGGGCTTTCGAGGGGCTCATACGGAAGGGTTGCGCCAGGCCGGCAAAATGCCAAAACCCTACTTCCCGTCGTCCTGCTGCAGGCTGTCCTGCTCGCTGAGGCGCGCCTGCCTGCTGGCCATGCGTGCGGGCTTGTCGGGATCGGGAACGGCCGTGGGCATGGGTTCGTCGACATGACCTCCCCACCAGCCGCCCACAAAGTTGAGCGTGTGGAACACGTTGATCACGGCGGCGGGATCAATGTCGCACACCAGCTTGATAATGTCCTGGCTCTCGTAAGTCGAGACAACGGCGTGCAGCAGGTACATCTTTTCGCGGCTGTATCCGCCGATGACCTCGGCGCAGCTAATGCCGTGCTGAAAATGGTCGACATAGGCGGTCATGACCTCGTCCGCCTTGCGCGTCGTGATCTGCAGCGTCACGCGGTCGTAGCGACGATAGAAGCTGTCGATGGTCTTGGTCGAAATAAACTGGAACACGATGGAGTACGCCGCCTTGTCCCAGCCAAACATAAAACCAAAGATCGCCAGGATAAAGCAGTTGAAACCAAAGATGACGCCCCAGATGGTCTTGCCCGTGTGGTTGGAAACCCACAGCGCGATAAAGTCGGTGCCGCCGGTGGAAGCGCCGGATTTAAGCGCGATGGCAGCGCCCAGACCCGAGACCACGCCGCCAAAAATGATGAGCATGATCTTGTCGCCCAAAAACGGAGCGAAGTGAAAGACGTTGAGAAACAGCGATGAGAGCACGACCTGCATCATCGAGAAGATGACGAAGCGCTTGCTAATGCCGCTCCAGCATAGGAGCGCCACGGGGATGTTGAGCGCGAGCATACCGAGCGAGATGTCGATGTGAACGCCGCCGAGCGAGGTAACGCGATCGAGCAGGACCGCGACGCCGGTGAGACCGCTCGGAAGCAGGTCGGCGGGCTGAATGAACGCCTGGATCAGAAATGTCTGGAGAACGGCGGAAATCGTGACCGCCACGGCAGTAATGGCGCGGCGGACGATGGTAAGGCGGCCGAGCACGAGCACGCGGTCCGTGAGCTGATCGATGGCGTTCGCCACGCGGGCTCCTTTCGAAGGCAAATCTGGTTGTGAGGCATGTCGGCGATTGTAGCACGGAGCATGCGGGGGCGCTTCAATTCACCCTCCCTCGACAACCAAAGCGGGACCAGCAACCCCACGACCAAAGGCCCAAATAACAAGTGAGTAGACTTTACGCGACCTGCAGAGCACACCCAAAACCGCCACCCCTGTGACCTGCGGTTTTACTAGAGCAGATACACTTTGT
Organism: uncultured Collinsella sp.; assembly: GCA_902495955.1. Lineage (GTDB taxonomy): Bacteria > Actinomycetota > Coriobacteriia > Coriobacteriales > Coriobacteriaceae > Collinsella. The sequence goes on from CABUZE010000025.1 coordinate 2,731, forward strand.
GCTCGTCCTACACCAAAAAGTCTACTCACTTAGCCCGAATCGAAGCCAAACGGATCAAAATTGAAACCAAATTAAGCCAATCAACAGCAAAAGACGCGTGAACCAGTACTTCTCGCGGTCGTTTTAGCGTCAACTGCCTTCAAAAAACGTCACCCCAATAAAAACCACCACGAAGGTGCCTGTCCCCTTTGTGGTGGTTTTGCTGCTAGATGGCAGATAGGATGTCGGTCAGATTATCGATAACGGCATCGGCTCGCGATTGATCGAGGTTGACGCCCTCGTGCGGACGCAGCGCCAGGACGCGGGCGCCGGAGCGTTTGCCGGCCTCGATACCCAAAGGCGAGTCCTCGATAACCAGGCACTCGGCAGGCTCCACCCCCAGCGCCTCCATGGCGCGCAGGTAGATCTCGGGATCGGGCTTAAACGCACTGCACTCGTGGCCGCTGATGGTGTAGTCCAGCACGTCGGCGATACCGGCAATCTCCACCAGCTCGTCGATCAGCTCGCGATAGGACGAGCTCGCGATGGCACACTTCACGCCACGCTCGTGCAGCTTGCGCATCACCGGCTCCGTCTGCTCGTTGAGCAGCTCGGCATACGGAACGGGGTGGACCGGGCTGTAGACCTGCTTGTACTCCACGCGCAGGCGCTCGCGCAGCTCAACATCGTCGGGCACCAGCGCCTCCCAAATGGCAGGCTCGTTAGACCCCGAAAGATCGGGGATCTCGTCAAAGTGGAACCCTTTCTCTTCCATAAACGCCACGCGACGACGGTTGTAGAACCACTCGGTATCGACCAGCACGCCGTCCATATCAAACAGCACTGCCTTGATCATACGCATCTCCTCCCACCTGCCAAAAAGGGACAGGTTTATTTTGGTAGGTTTTATCTGGGGTTTTATGGCACGACGGACACGCCCTCCCCAAAGCAAAAAAGGGGATGGGGCGCAAACCCCATCCCCTCTCAATCAACCGGTAAGGTCTACTTACTTGTGATTAGTAGGAAAGCTTCCACATGTAGCGACGCATGGTCAGCGGGTGCTGACGGGCCTCGGCGATCTGGTTGCCGTACTCGCGCATAACGGCGAGGTGCAGCAGCGGGTTGAAGTAGGTGACGACGCTTGCGGGCACAGCGTCAGCCAGGCCGTAGTCCTTGGAGTCGATCAGAGCGACCTTGGCGCCCATGCGCTTAAGGAAGGTGAGGGCGCGGGCGTCCATCGGACGGGTGGCGCCATCGGACATGAAGAAGACGTAGGGCTTACCCTCGGTGGAAACCTCGAACGGGCCGTGGAAGTACTCGCCGGTGTTGTAGGCAGCGGCGTCGATCCACTGCATCTCGGTGAACAGGAAGGCGGCGTGAGAGTAAGCCATCTTCTCGGAGGCACCGGAAGCCATGAAGTAGATCATCTTGTCGTCCTTGAAGTCCTCGGCGAACTTCTTGGCGAGCTTCTTGCAGTGCTGAGCGGCGTTCTCGCAGAGCTCGAAGACGTTGGTGAGGCCGGTGATCATGTCCTCGTAGTGGTCATAACCCTCGGTCTGCTGAAGGATCTCGACAGCAAGAGCGATGGCGTAGCCGGGCTTCTCGCACTTGGCAGCGAAGTTGGCATGGAAGCCGTGAACGATGACGTAGTCAGCGTCGACGGTCAGAGCGGAGCCAGCCTTGTTGGTGAGGGAGACGACCGGGCAGTTGTGCTTCTTGGCGGTCTTGTTGGCCTCGACGGTCTCGGGCGTGGAGCCACCGAGGGAGCAGGTGATCACGAAGGTGTGCTCGTTGACCCAGGAAGGCGTGTCGTAGTTGAACTCGTTAGCGGTGAAGATCTGAACGTTCAGCTTGTCCGTGTTGTTGGCCAGGAAGTACTTGGCGGGGTAAAGGTCGGACATGGAGGCACCGCAGCCGACGAAGGCGACGCTGTGGATCTCGTGGTTGGACAGGACGTCAGCGACGATCTGCTTAGGGAGGTTAAGGTCGATCTCGTACATCTGACACATTCCTTTCAATTTTTGCGGCGCCACATTGCCGGGCGCTCGCAGGGTTACCGTGGTTTGGACCGAGTCGCCGGCCCGTTGAGGATGCGACAAAGGGACTGTCCCATTGTCGCATTTTGGGGATGGAAGCCTGCCTGGGGTATGGGATGCCAGGCAGGCCCCCGGGGGAAAGCGGTTAGGCGCTTAGTCGCGACTAAGCCAGGATGCCGACCGCGGAGAGGGCGATGCCGCCCACAATGGCGATCACGAGAAGCCAACCGGTGTTGACGTTCTTCTTGATGAGCCAGTACATAAGGCCGGTGAGGCCAAGGGAGATCATCTGGGGCATCATGCTGTCCAGGATGTCCTGGATAACGACGGTGCCGTCAGCGAACTGCAGCGGGGTGGTGGCGCCGATCAGCGTGGCGATCATGCCGCCCACGGACATAAGACCCACGATGCCGCAGACATACATGAGCTTCTCCATGAGGTCGCCGCCCTGAAGCTTGCTCAGGTACTCGTGGCCGCCCTGATAGCCCATCTTGGCTGCGAACCAAGTAATCAGCACGGAGGGGACGATGGAGATGAGAAGGGCCAGGATCGGGCCCATGATGGAGCCCTGCTGAGCCAGCTGAACGCCCAAGCCAAAGGCGATAACGCGGATGGTGCCCTGGAAGAAGGAGTCACCGATGCCGGAAAGCGGGCCCATAAGGGAGGTCTTGACCGCGTTAATCGAATCGGGGTTGAAGTTCTCGGGATCCTTGGCGTACTCCTCCTCCATGGAGGCGGCGAGGCCCAGGATGAAAGCGCTCGTCTGCGGGGTGCAGTTGTAGAACGCCATGTGACGGTGGTAAGCCTCTTTCTTAGCAGCGAGCTGCTTGGGGTCGGACTCATCCGGATAGAGGCGATCGAGCGTGGGAACCATGCCGTAGAGGAAGCCCATGTTCATCTGACGCTCGTAGTTCCAAGAGGCCTGGATGGCCCAGGAGCGCCAGAAGAACTGGCTGACCTTCTTGTTCAGGGACACGTCCTTGGTTGCGGTTGCCATAGTGTGTTCCTCCTTAGTCTTCGTCGTCTTCGAGCGGATCATAGTCGGAATCGACACCGGCAGCTGCATGGGAACCGTTGAACTTGAAGCCCATGAAGACGACAGCCAGGCACACACCGATCAGAGCGACCGCGATGACGGACAGGTTGAGGTAAGCGGCGAGCAGGAAACCGATGAACAGGAACGGAGTCATACCCTTCTTGATCATCATGGTGAGCAGCAGGGCCAAGCCGTAGGCGGTCATGATCTTGGTCGAAACGTTAAGACCAGTGGACAGCCACTCGGGAACCATGTTGACGATGGCCTGAACCAGGTCGGTGCCAACAAAAACGGCGAGGAAGATCGGCAGGAAGTACATGATGGCGTACAGACCGGAGCCGGCGCAGATGTGCATACGGTAGGCGGTCTTGAACTTTCCGTTATCGATCGCGTTATCTGCCACATGGGTGAGGACGGCGATGATGGAACGGAACACGATGCCGAGGAGCTGACCCAGGACGGCGACCGGGATGGCGATCGTCATGGCGGTCTCGGCGGAAGCGTCGGTCAGGCACGCAAAGGCAGCGGCCACGATGCCGCCCAGGACCATATCGGGCGGAACGGCGGCGCCGACCTGCACCAGGCCCATGGACACGAGCTCGACGGCGGCACCGACGGCAAGGCCGGTGGGCACATCGCCCAGCAGCAGACCGACGAGCGTAGCGCCAACGAGGGGCTGCTCGAAGTTAAGACGACCGAGCAGGCGGGAGTCCCACATGCAGAACACGCCGACGAGGCCGACGAGCACCGCACTGATGAACGTATTCATACCCTTCTCCTTTCAGTCAGGCAAAAGCCTGGTTGATTACAGCTTGGCGTCGATGTCGACGCTCTGATACGTAGGGGTCTGCTGGACGTAGAGCTTGATGCCCATGTCGAGCAGCTGGTTGACGTCGGCCTTCTGGGTGGCGTCGAGGAAGACGGAGCTGTCCTTGCCTCCGACCTGATCGGCACCGTCGTGGTTGGCGGTGGCGCCCAGGTTGATGGCGTCGAGCTTGTAGCCCTGGCAGAACTGCAGCATCTCGGCAGTGTTGCCAAAGACGAACATGACGTGCTCGCCGAGGGTGTTGAGCTTGTCCATCTTGGCGAGGGCACGCTCGACGGTGAAGACGTTCAGACGCACGCCCTGGGGCTTGGCCAGCTTAAGAGCGCCCTTCTTGATGTCATCGTTGGCGGCGGCGTTGTCGACGACGATGATGCGCTCGGCCTGAACCTTGGTGGTCCAGGTAAAGACGACCTGGCCGTGCAGCAGACGGTAGTCAAGACGTGCGAGGACGATCTTGGCGGGACCGGAGCTGTGACGGGGCGCCTTAGCCTTCTTGGCGGGAGCCGCGGCGGCCTCGACCGGTGCGTTGGGGTTGGTCAGACCGGTGCGGGCCTCGTTGATGAGGGCTGCGAGCTCGGCGCCCTTGACGGGGACGGGGCTCATAGCGAGCGTGAGCGCCAGCGGGATGTTGAAACCGCTGACAACCGTGAACTTCGTGCCGTTCTTGGAAAGCTCGACCATGTTGTTGTTGACCGAGCTGCCGAGCATATCGGTCAGCACATAGACGGTGTCGTCCGCGTTGAACGTGGCGATCATAGCCTCAACCTTATTGGTGATGGGCTCCTTGTCGTCACGAGCAAGCGACACGACGTGGACGTTCGACACGTCGCCGAGAACCATCTCGAGCGTGTCTTTGGCGCCTGCGGCCAGGCCGCCATGAGATGCGAGAATGATCTGATTCATCTTGCCTCCTCCTTTTCGTTATGGTCATTATAACGTCTTATACGTTGCGGATATTGCTAATTAGTATAAAGACCGTTCGCGGATGAAAATCGACCGTTGACGGGTTTAACGTACTTGAAACGTTGGGGCTGGGTTGGCCGACGCTGACTGGATAACCCCAGATCAGACGCCTCGCCAATCCCCTATCGCACAAAGTACCAGGGGCTTTCCTGCACGGTGGGCTCCAGCGCGATGCCGGTGCGCTCGCGGAACAGATCCATGTCCTGCGATTTCTCCGTCCACCACGCGTTGGGCTTAAAGGTCATGCTCTCAACAACATGACCGACAAACACACTGTTGCGCAGCTTGGAGAAGTCGGTGTTCATGATCAGGATGGACGCGAGCACCAGCACGATGCCCAGGACTTTGATCACTCCGGCGGGCTCGGCATAGACACCAATGCCCACCAGTACGGTGACGACCGTCTCGAAAGACATTACGACGGGAACTTTCGATGTCTCGAGCCCCATGGACAGACCCTGCATATATAAGATGTAAGCCACGGCTGTGGGGATGAGTCCAAAGCCAAGGAACAGCAGCAGCAGCTGTGGCGACATTGCCGCGGCGACATCCGGCCACGGAGCCGCGATAGCCGCCATAACCGCACCGCCAAAAACAAAGCCCCAAAACGTGACAGCCAGCGGGTGGACCGTCTTGGTTGCTATCCGGCTAAACACCGCGAGCGACGCACCACAAAGGCCTGCAATCACGCCCGACGTGACGCCCCAAACCGAAAAATGAAAACCGGAAAGGTCGCCATTGGTCACCGCAAGCACGCAGCCAACGATGTTAAAGACAATGGCAACGAGCTTGTTGGGGGTCACGTCCTCGCGATAAAGCACGCGGCCGAGCATGACGCCAAACACCGGCGAGGTGTAGAGCAGCACCGAGGCCGTAGACATACCCACCTCGCGCATGCACTCGTAATAGCAGGTGTTGGCGGCGGCTAAACCGACGATACCGACAAGCGCGCAGGGGACGAGCTCTTTGGGGCTTGCCTTGAATAGCGTCAGGGGACCCTGAGCCACGGTAGACCCCTCACCCGGACGGCAGCCCATAAACATCAGGACCGGCGCCAAGATAAGCGCTCCGACCAACAAGCGAAAGGCAGCCATGCTCTGGGACGAAACGCCCATGGCCGCAATGCCGTTTACAAAGATTCCGATGCTGCCCCACATAAGCGCGGCGATCAGCACCAGCACATAGCCCAGATTGCTTTTCTTCAACGCAGCCTCCTCGGTATTGTTTCCAATATGTTTCACACTACGTTATAGTCGTTATATACATTTTTCAAGACACAAATCGGCGAGCGGGAAAATCCGCTCGCCCACACACTCATTGGGTACTCATTGGGGACGTACTTAAATGAGTAGTCGTTGGGGACGTTCCTGAATGACTACTCATTTAAGTACGTCCCCAACGACTAGGACTGTCCCCAACTGCCGGCAGAGACGATATGAGCAGGACATAAAAACATTGAGAGCCCCTGCTGCACGAAAGACCGCGGATTAGGCCGACAATGGTGAGTGTCTAATCCAACCGTGGCGGCCACGCCGCATTCATGGAAGGGGCTCCCATGCTCGATACTACCACC
>CABUZE010000026.1 GCA_902495955.1 uncultured Collinsella sp.
CGTTGGGGACGTTCTTAAATGACTAGTCAAACAAGAACGTCCCCAACGACTAGTCATTTAAGAACGTCCCCAACGACTAGCTAATAAAACGGCGCCCGTCGGCGATGTTGCCGGCGGGCGCCGTTGTTTTGAAGACGAAATGATCCGTTTTCCTCCGTCCCCAAGGGATCGTTACAGCGAGTCGATAAAGCGCTGCTGGGCGGCGCGGCCGGCTTCGTCCCACTTAAAGACGCCGGCGTTGTCGAGCACGTGGCCAAACACCACGCCGACCTCTTCGTGCAGGATATCGATGGCGTTGTCCGCCGTGAGCTCATCGGCGCGGCGGGCATAGACGTCCTCGGCCCATGCGGCGTGGCTGTGGCAAAGGTCGTCGCCCTCGAGCGCAGCGGCAAGGTCGTAGCTGGCATCGGCCTTGGCCGCCAGCAGGTGCTCGCGGACAGCGCCGAGCTCGGGGACCAAGCGCGGCGGTAAAATCGCCAGGCCCTTGACCTCGATCAGGCCGATGTTCTCCTTCTTGATATGGTGGTACTCGGCATGCGGGTGGAAAACGCCCAGCGGATGTTCGTCGGTCGTGATATTGCAGCGAAGCGCCAGGTAGGCCTCGTAAATCTCGCCGCCGGCATTGCCGCGGGAGTCGACGCGGCGGATGACGGGCGTCACGGTGTTGTGCGCCACGCCGTCGGCTGTGTGCGCGATGACGCCCACCGACTCATCGGTCCACTCGCGCCAGGCGAGGATAATCTTCTCGGCGGCGTCGAGCAGCTGGGCGCGGTCGTGCGAGCGCAGCCGCAGCACCGAAAGCGGCCACTGCAACACGGTACCGCTGACCTGGTCAAAGCCGGGCACGTTAAACTGCGAGACTTCGGTGGCATGCATCATGGGGAACTCGTGCGCGCCGCCCTGGAAGTGGTCGTGCGACAGAATCGAGCCGCCCACGATGGGCAGGTCGGCGTTGGAGCCAATAAAGTAGTGCGGGAACAGGTCGACAAAGTCGAGCAGGCAGGTCAGCCCCTTGCGGTCGACGTGCATCGGACGATGCGCGGAGCTCATAGCAATGCAGTGCTCGTTAAAGTACGCGTACGGGCTGTACTGGAAGCCCCAGCGCTCGCCATTAAGCTGAATGGGAATAACGCGTAGGTTCTGACGGGCGGGATGGGTGCCGCCGTCGGCTGCGGCGGAGCGTCCAGGGTAGCCCTCGTTTTCGATGCAGAGTTGGCAGGCGGGATACTTCTCGCCCGTGTTCTTGGCTGCACCTGCCGCGGCGATATCGCGCGGGTCCTTTTCGGGCTTTGACAGGTTGATAGTGATCTCCAGGTCGCCCCAGTTGGTGGGGGTGCTCCATTTGATGTTGCGCGCGATGGCGGCACGGCGCACGTAGCCGGCGTCGCAGCACAGGCCGTAGAACCAGTCGGTCGCGGCACGGGGCTCGTTGACGCCCATGCGTCCGTTGAACTCCTCGTTTACAACCGAAGGCCTCGGCATGAGAACGCCCATAATGCGCATGGCAATGCGGTCGCGGCCCGATGCCGTGTCCTCGGCAGCGCCGTTGGCAACGGCGGTCTCGGAGAGCGCGGCAAGCGTGCCCTCCAGGTCAAAGTCGGGCAGGGTATCGGGGTGAACGAGCGAGAGTTTCTCGACCTGGAGCGCCCAGGCCATGTCGAGTGCGGGGCCCGTGGCGCCGATGCACTCCAGAATGGTGTTGTAGGCCCAGATGCGGTCGTCCTGTCCGATCATCGATCGGTGGATGGCATATTCGATGAGGCCCTGCGCGGCCTCGCGCACATCAGTCATTACAGCCATGCCGCGTAAGCCCCCTTGTCAGAGATGGCGTAGTGACGGGCAGAGCCCTCGCCCAGCCAGCCGTTCATCTTGGTAATGAAGGTGTCGACCAGGTCGAGCGGCACGAAGGCCTGGATGGTACCACCAAAGCCGCCACCGTGGATACGGACGGCGCCGCGGCCGTCGAGCACGTGCTCGGCCAGTGCCAGGGCATACATCGAGGGCTGCTCGGAGCCCAGCTTGGCAACGACATTCTGCAGGTACATGGCAGAGCTGGCGCCGGACTCGCGCGTCAGGACCAGGAACTGATCGATGTCGCCGGCGTTGAGCGCTGCCCAGCGCTTGTCGACCAGGCCGTTTTCGTACCAGTAGTGAACGGCGCGCAGGCAGGCACGGTCGCCCAGTTTGGCACGCAGCTCGGGGAGCTTGGCGTCAAAATCGGCAACATCGACCTCGCACAGGCGTACCTTGCCAAACTCGGCGGCGACGTCTTGCATCTCGCGCGGAACGGCGGCGTAGTCGTCGGTGGCGGCCACGTGGTCGGCACCGACCTTAACGAGCACGAGCGCATAGCCGTGATCCTCAAAGTTGAGCTCGAGCTTCTGGGTTTTAGGCTGAGCCTGGTCCTCAAAGTCCATGTAGGCAAGGCCGCCCAGGCACACGGCGGCCTGGTCCATCAGACCGCAGGGCTTGCCGTAATAGTTGTTCTCGGTGCGCTGGCTCATCTGCGCGAGCGCGACGGGCTCGATGGCGGGTGCGCCCCAGAGGGTTTCCATGGCGCGACCGTACGCCGCCTCGACAGCAGCAGAGCTCGAAAGGCCGCCGCCCGAGGGGACGGAGCAGGTGAAGGCGAAGTCGAAGCCCTGGGGCTCAACACCAAGCGCTGCGACCTCGTGGGCCATGCCGCGTACGAGGCTTGCGGACGTGCCCTTCTCGGACTCCTGAACATCCAGCGTGTCGAGCGCGATCTCAAACGTGGGATAGCCCTCGTCGGCGACGCGAATCTTGTTGGAGTCGGTCGCCACGGCGATGCCGTCAACGGCGACATCGAGCGAGCCGGCGATAACGTGGCCACCCTCGTGGTCGGTGTGGTTGCCACTGATCTCGGAACGGCCGGGCGCGTGCACATAGAGCACCTGGCGGTCGCCGATGGGGCCAAACTCCTCCTCAAACAGCTTGGTGAGCGTGGCGAATGTCTTTTCGTCGGGAGTGGTCATGGGAGTCCTTTCCTTGGCGCGCACGGGTGAGTTTTGCGTCGTTATGAGTACGTTAACAACTTGAAGCGGCATGAACCGAGTGTTCACGATACCGCACGTTACGGGCTATGTTAACGTACTCATAACACAACGCTTGTCACTTTTTGAGAATCTGGTAATCGGTAGAAATACAGCCGTGAACGGTACTGCCGTATGGACTTATAAAGCAGAAGAGATGCAGATAGAAAAAGTAGAGTACGTTAACATGCGTCCGACGATAGCGGGCCTCGGCGCGGGGTGTATTTCTGCCCAGGCCGGCATTCACGCTATTCAGATCTCGCAAGGGTGAAGGTGATCCTGTGGCAAGGCGCCCGTCCAACGATACAGGTACGCGTCCGGTCTCCATGGCCGACGTCGCCCGCGCTGCCGGCGTTTCGCAGCAGACGGTTTCGCGCGTCGCCAACGGCTTGCCCAACGTTAACGAGCAGACGCGCCAGCGCGTGCAGGCCGCTATGCAAGAGCTCGGCTTTCGTCCGAGTTATGCCGGTCGCTCGCTGCGTGACGGCCGTTACCATTCGGTCGGCCTGTGCGTCAACGATGTCACCAAGTTTGGCAACCTCTCAATGATTGACGGCATCGCCAGCGCTGCTCGCGAGCATAATTGCGCCATCACGCTGGTCGAGATGTCCAAGACCGAGGAGTTTTCGCTTGCCGAGGCCACGCGTCGTATGGCCGCATTGCCGGTGGACGGCATCATCATCGGCATGAGCCGCATGGCGCCCGATTTTGAGACGTTTGATCCACTGCCGGGCATTGGCACGGTCATCGTTACCATGTACGCGCACCCGCGGGTGACCACGGTCGACTCCGATCATTACGGCTGCTCGCTATTGCTTATGGATCACCTGTTTGAGCTGGGGCACGAGCAGATTCGCTATATTGGCGGCCCGTCGTTCTCGGTCGACGAACAGTTTCGTCGCGCTGGCTGGCAGGATGCACTCGAGCGTAAACACATCGAGCCGGCAGAGCCGCTCGAGGGCGACTGGTCTGCCAACAGCGGCTACGAGGCCGGCAGGTACCTGGCCGAGCACGACAGCACCATGACGGCGATTTACGCGGCAAACGACCAGATGGCAAACGGCGCAATTGCGGCGCTGCGCGATAGCGGCCTACGTGTGCCCGAGGACGTGAGCGTGGTGGGCGTCGACGATTCGCTCGATGATTTTGTGGCACACAACGAGCTCACGACCGTTCGATTCGATTTGCATCAGCGTGGACGCGAGGTGTTCGAGCACGCGGTTCCCAAGGCGGGGGCAACGGACAAAACCGTTGCCATTCGTATTCCCGGCCAGCTTATCGTTCGACATACCACGGCAGCTCCCTGCGCATAGTTTTCGCAGCTCAGCGGCTCAATATCGCACTTCGATAACAATCGGTAAGGATGTCGGCAGATAGCTGTTAGGATGCAGCCGAGTGTTATGATAGACGGGCTCTTTTGTCTATCTAGGAGGCTTTGCCTGATGGAGATCACCAAGGATATCCGCTACATCGGTGTCGACGATCACGACATTGACCTGTTCGAGGGCCAGTACGATGTGTCCGAGAACGGTATGGCATACAACAGCTACGTTATCTTGGGCGAAAAGATCGCTGTCGCCGATTCAGTCGACGGCGGTTTTGTTGACGAGTGGCTCGGCAACCTCGAGGCCGTGCTCGATGGCCGTACGCCTGACTACCTGATCGTCCATCACATGGAGCCCGATCACTCCGCCGGTATCGCCGCCTTTATGGAGCGCTATCCCCAGGCACAGATTGTGGCCAGCATGGGCGCCTTTCGCATGATGGTCAACTACTTTGGCACCGACTACCCCGAGCGCAAGATGGTCGTCAAAGAGGGCGACGTGCTCGATCTGGGCGGTCACAGCCTAACGTTTGTCGGCGCCCCCAACGTTCACTGGCCCGAGGTGATCTTCTCCTACGAGTCCACCGACAAGGTGCTCTTTAGTGCCGACGGCTTTGGCAAGTTTGGCGCCAACGACATCGAGGATCCCGAGGGGTGGGCTTGCGAGGCTCGCCGCTACTACTTTGGCATCGTCGGTAAGTTCGGCAAGTTCGTGCAGGCCGTTCTCAAGAAGGCCGCCGACCTGGACATCCAGATCATCTGCCCGCTCCACGGCCCCGTGCTGACCGAGAACCTGGGCTACTACCTCGACACCTATAACACCTGGTCGAGCTATCAGCCCGAGGACGAGGGCATCACCATTGCCTACGCGAGCGTCTACGGCCACCTGAAGGCCGCCGTCGAGGAGCTCGCATCTGCGCTCGAGGCTCGCGGCCAGAAGGTCTCCGTCTTTGACCTGGCTCGCGACGACATGGCCGAGGCCGTTGAGGATGCGTTCCGCTACGACCGTCTGGTGCTCGCCTCCATTACCTATCAGGGCGAGATCTTCCCGTGCATGAGCACCTTTATCCACACGCTCGCCGAGCATGCCTACCAGAACCGCACCGTGGCGCTTGTCGAGTCCGGTTCCTGGGCGCCCGCAGCTGCCAAGGTTATGACCAAGGAGCTCGAGGGCATGAAGGACATCACCCTGACGCAGAACAAGGTGACTGTGCTGGGCTCGCTCAACGACGCCTCGCGCGCCCAGATCGAGGCCCTTGCTGACGAGCTGTCCAAGTAGCGACACATTCACTTCTGATGCTCAACCACCACAAAGGAGACCTTTGTGGTGGTTTTTGTTTAAGCGCCGGCGATGATGAGGGCTGGACGTGCGCTGTCGGTGGCCTCGGCGATTGAGGTGGCGACGGCATGATCGGGGTCACGGTCCATCACGATGGCGTCGACATCGGTCAGCTCGGCAAAACGGTACATGCCGCGTCCGTTGACCTTACTGGCGTCCATGAGGGCGACGCTTTGATGGGCCGCGGCGATCATAGCCGTTTTGGTCTCGGCCATCTGGGGAAAGTCGGTCGTAAAGCCGCAGCTGGAGACAAAGGCGCCGGGGCACATGACGGCCAGATCGGCATGGACCATTTGGAGCGCCTGCATAGTGAGCGGCCCGTACAAATAGCGATGGCCTTTGCGCAGCGCCCCGCCCAGCATGACGACATCGACCGAGGGCATGCTCTCGTCGATGTAATCGGCGATAGTAATGTCTGCCGTGATGACGGTGATGCCGTCGCGCTGGTCGAGGAGCCGGACGAACTCGAGCGCCGTGGTGCCCGAGTCGACGAGCAGCGTGTCGCCGTCATTGACGAGCTCGATGGCGCTTTGCGCGATGGCCTGCTTGGCAGCGACATTGACATTGATGCGGCGATCCTGCGTGGAGACGGTCAGGCGTTTGTGGAGCGAGACGGCACCGCCGTGCGTGCGGCGCAGCTTGCCTGCTTCGGCGAGGGCGTCCAGGTCGGCGCGGGCGGTGACGGAGGACACGCCAAAGGTCTGGGCGATTTCTGCTACCTGCACCGAGGCGTTATGATCGAGCATTTCCATAATCGCGGTACGGCGTTCGTCGGCAAAAGCACGGTTGGTGGCTTGGGCCATGCTTGCTCCATTCTTGGCTAAATTTGCAGGAATTGTGTTGACTCTATTTTCGTTCATTTTCTTTTTGAGTAAGAAAACACCTTTCGATTACTTATCTTTTCTATAAAAGAAAGACGCTGAACGCCTAAAATTCAATATCGAACACGCCCACTCGGCTCCAATTCCTTCCGTTTGCTTTTCAAAAACGACTGTATTGACCTGCATGGGCTCAATATCTCGCGCGTGTAAAGCCGCTGAATTTCATACAATGAGCGCAGAAAAACGCAAGGTAAAACGCCTTGTGAACAACTACGCCCGATGTCCAGATGCGGGCGAGGGAGAGGAGCAAACGCTCATGGCACTTGTTACCACCGAAAAGATGCTCAAGGACGCTCAGACCGGCCACTACGCCGTCGGCGCGTTCAACGTCGAGAACCTCGAGTTTGTTATGGCCGTTCTGGCCGCTGCCGAGGAGACCAAGTCCCCCGTCATCATGCAGACCACCCCGGGCACCATCAAGACCGCTGGTCTGGACTACTTCTACGGCATGGTCAAGGCTGCCGCCGAGCGCGCTTCCGTGCCCGTCGCTCTGCACCTCGATCACGGCGATGGCTATGATCGCTGCATGCAGGCTTTCCGTACGGGCTACACCTCTGTCATGATTGACGGTTCGCACGAGTCCTTCGAGGACAACATCGCTCTGACCAAGTCCGTCGCCGATGCTGGCCGCGCCATGGGCGTGCCCGTCGAGGCCGAGCTCGGTAAGGTTGGCGGCAAGGAGGACGACGGTCCCGCGGTTGAGGGCGAGAGCCCCTACACCGATCCGGCCGAGGCCAAGGAGTTCGTCGAGCGTACCGGCTGCACCTCGCTGGCCATTGGCGTTGGCACCAGCCACGGTGTGTACACGAGCGATCCGCACATCGAGCAGTCCGTGGTCAAGGCCATCCGCGACGCCGTCGACGTGCCGCTGGTTCTGCACGGCACCTCCGGTGTGCCCGATGAGCAGGTTGCCGAGGCCGTGAAGAACGGCATCTGCAAGGTCAACTACGCTACCGAGCTGCGTCAGGCCTACACCAAGGGCTTCATGGCCTACATGGCCGAGAACCCCGCCTGCTTCGATCCCAAGAAGCCGGCCAAGGAGGGCATGCGTGAGATCACCGAGCTGGTTAAGATCCGCATGACCAACCTCAACTCTGTGGGCAAAGCAGAGTAACAGCAAGGGTACTCCGACTCGCTACATATCCCGGGGAGGGACGAGGGCTTAGTTTCCCAATCGTCCTCGGGCATGCAAAAAGCCTCGCTGCGCACTTCGTGCGGCGAGGCTTTTTGCCCCCTGCGGAAAGATTGGGGAACTAAGCCCTCGTCCCTCCCAGGTTGACCTACTCGAGGTCGTCGCCCTTGTGGCGTTAGAGCGGAAAAAATTGGAGCGTTAGGGCTTCTTTGCTTATGGGGGATTAGTATGCCCGGGCTTGGTTGGGGAATGCCTGGTCTAGGGATGCTTGGAGCTTTTCGAAGGATGCTCGTAAGTTGAGGCTCTGGTCGGCTGAGCGTTTGGGTTTTGTGGTGGGGGAGTCGAGGAGGCCGTCTCTCTGTGTCGGGGGGAAGGAGAAAAGGTCTGCATGTTTTAGGGATGGCTGCTGTGCTGCGTCATTGGAAGAATGCATGCTTATGCGGCCTCCTCGATGTCCACCAAAAGGTTGCGCACGGGGTATGCTGCTAGGTTCCGTGCGTTGGCAGTATTATGCCGCGGCTGTTGCAAAGAAGCGCTAAAGAAAGGTTTAATCAGGTTTGATGTAACAATGAAACCGCAGGTCAAAGCTATCGAGTAACACTCTTGAAAGGTTTTGAGCTTAAGGGCTTTCTAAGGTTTGTGGCGCGGATGTGGCTTGCCTGTGTGGGGCGTGTGGACGGCTCGTTCCTAGCGCTGCGGCTCTGCGGCCCGCACCTGCTCGATGACCTTTTCCATGGTGGCGTCGATGCGGTCCTTTTTGAGCTCGCATTCCCAGATGGTTATGGGTGTCCAGCCCATTTGAGTGAGTGCTGCCACGGCGGCTCGGTCGCGTTCGACGTTGCGACGGAACTTTGCCTCCCAAAACTCAACGTTGCGCTTGGGCTGGCTAGGGTTGCACTTGGGGCAGCGGTGCCAAAAGCAGCCGTTGACGAAGATGGCGATCTTGCGGCCGGGGAAGGCGATGTCGGGCTTGCCGGGAACCTTCCATTCCAAGCGATAGCCCGTAAGGCCCGCGGCCCGTAGGCGCTGGCGAACGAGCAGCTCGGGTTTGGTGTTGGCGCGTTTGTTGCCCTTCATGGAC
>CABUZE010000027.1 GCA_902495955.1 uncultured Collinsella sp.
CGCCGAGCACCTCGACATGCTCACAGGCCTCTACCGCCCCAGCGAGTTTATGCGCCGTGCCAATGCCTTCATCAAGGCAAGGCGCGACGGCGCTTGGTGTATCGCCACCGTCGACATGGGCCACATGCGCCTATTTAACGAATGGTATGGACAGGCCGAAGGCGACCGTATGCTTGCCGATGTGGGCACGGTGCTCAAGGATATCGAGAACGCCGACATGGGTGTCGCGGGATACTGGGGACAAGACGACTTTTGTCTGCTCATACCCTTTGAGCACGATTTCGTTCACCGAGTCTATGCGCGCGTGCGCGAGGCTGTAGCCAAGCACGACGACGGCGTAGGCTTTTGGCCGTCCATGGGCGTATGCCCCATCGACGCTAGCGAGGAAATCACCATCGATGCCCAGGCCAAGGCCATGTTTACCAATCGACGCGCCAAAAACGACTTCAAGGAGCGCATTGCTATTTTCCGCCCCGAGGAATATGAGCACGAGATTGCGTTCCACCGCACGCTGACCGAGTTCCAATACGCGCTCTCAAACGGCCGTATCACGTACTACCTGCAGCCCCAGGTCGATATGGAAACCGGCGAGATTATTGGCGCCGAAGCACTCACCCGCTGGATTGACAAGGACGGCTCTCTCATTTCGCCCGCAACGTTTATCCCCGCACTCGAGGAAAGCGGCTTTGTGGTGACGCTCGACAAGTACATTTGGCAGGGTGTCGCCTCGTGGCTGCGCGAGCGCATCGATCGAGGGCTTCGTGTGGTTCCGGTTTCGCTTAATGTGTCGCGCGTGGATATCCTTGCCTGCGACGTTGCCGAGCATATGGGGGCGCTCGCCGCCCAATACAACCTACCGCCCGAGCTCATGCGTATCGAGATTACCGAGACGGCTTATACGGGAGAGTCCGAGGCCGTGGACAAACTGACGGCCGACCTGCACACCCGCGGCTTCTCGACCTATATGGACGATTTTGGCACCGGTCAGTCCACGCTCGTGATGCTCAAGAACGTCAACGTCGACGTCATCAAGCTCGACCGCGCCTTTGTGCCCACCGACCGCGATCAAGGCCGCAGCACGCAAATCATTTCATCGATGCTCGAAATGGCGCAGTCGCTCCATCTGCCCGTCGAGGTCGAAGGCGTCGAGACAAATGAGCAGGCGAACATGCTACGACAAATGGGTGCCCGCTACGCTCAGGGCTTCCTCTACTACCGCCCCATGCCGGCGAAGGATTTTGAGGCATTGCTCGATGGTGGCAATAACAACTGATACGCGCGCGCAAAACGCCACCGCCGAAGGGGGAATTTGCCTCCATTAGCTAACTTATATCCCCAATTCAAACCGAATTGGGGATATGATACAAACCATTGTTCCGCCCAAGGAGGTTATCCATCATGAACGAGTCATATCGCCTGGGTGAGCAATTGATTATTGCCTATCTCCAACGACTTGCGAATGGCATCTCGACCGCCGAACTCGATGTTGCCGCGCTGCCTGCTGAGCTACGCGCCGTTGGTGAGCAACTGCAAAAGACGCATGCCATCCTGCAACAAGAGCGCCAGCTGCTTGAGCGCAACGCCTATATCGATCCGCTCACCAACTTGGGCAACCGCAGCGGACTCGACCGTCACGTCGAGCAACTCTGGCGCAAAGGCGACCCCTTCACCTGCGCCTATATTGACATCGACCATCTCAAGCATTGCAATGATAGGTTTGGCCACGCCGAAGGCAATCGCTATATTCTGAGCATCTGCCGCACGCTCTCCGAAACCATGGAGCACGATGAGATGCTGTTCCGTATCGGTGGAGACGAGTTTGTGCTTATCTCGCTCTCCGCAAACGAGACTGAACTCGAGCAGCGCCTGGAGCAGGTACGTGCCGGGCTGATCGAGGCGAGCTCAGGTGGCAAGGCGCCCATGATCGCCAGCTTTAGCTTTGGCTGCTCGCGCGTCGATCCACTTGCCGGCGACACGCGTCGCCAGATGACGATGGATGCCGATCGCAAGATGTATCGCTATAAGCTTATGCATCGTGTACAGCAACCGGAAAACAATGACGCGCCGCAACGCCCAATCGTCGATCAACTTCCGTGCAACGACCGGGTGTTCCAGGCGATCTCCATGAGCTCCGAGACACGCTATCCGTTCATCCTTAACCTCGATACTGGAGAATCGCAATGGTCGGTTAACGCCGTGCGCGATTTTGACCTGCCCTCCCAGCACCCTTTTAACTCGCTCGACATGTGGCTCGCCCGCGTTCATCCCGAGGACCGCGACAACGTACGCGCCGAGCTCGACATGGTGATAAACGGCACGTGGCATTTCCACTACATGCAGTATCGCGTAATGGATGCCACCGGAAAATATGCGCTTTGCGACTGCACGGGCTACCGCTTGGACGGCACCGATACCGAGCCCAGCATGTATGTGGGCATCATCATCAACCGAAGCCTAGCGGATACGACCGACTCGGTAACGGGCCTGGGCGATGTCCACGCGCTGGTCAACGCTATTGGAGAGATGCGCCGCGTGCCGCACGAGGCAGGCTTTATTGCCATTAAGGTCGACGATATCGCCGAGGTCAATGCCCGCTTTGGATTCGATGCAGGCGACCGCGTGCTCGCCGAAAGCGCCGCCTGCCTCATGGATTGTTCGCGCGGCAAGGGCCGCCTGTTCCGCTCGACGGGGCCGACATTCGTGGCGCTTTTCGACGACTTTGATCCCGAAGAGACCGACGCGATCGCAGACGAAATCGAGCGGTTCCTGGGTTCTCCCGTGCTCATCGGCTCGCTTGAATATCAGCCGCCCATTCGTGTGGCGACGCTTCATCTGGACGCTGTCGATCGACAGCCCGTTTCCATTTTGAACGAGCTCAAAGCGTTGCTCGGTAAAGCCGTGCAGGTTCCAGGTACCAAACTGGATTAGCACCGCGCCCGCACCGCCTCCCCCATCGTGCGATAATCCTCTGCAGAAGTCACCAACAGCAGAGGGAGTTTGTGATGAAGGTTCTTTTGGTCAATGGCAGTCCCAAGGCAAACGGCAATACCGCCCGCGCACTCGCCGAGGTCTCCGAGCAACTCAACGCCGAGGGCATCGATACCGAGGTGTTCCAGCTGGGCGCCAAGCCCATTCGCGACTGCATCGGTTGCGGCCGGTGCGGCAAGCTTGGCGGTCGCTGCACCTTTGACGACGACGTGGTGAACGAGCTCATCGCTGCCGCCGAGCAGGCAGATGGTTTTGTCTTTGGCTCCCCCGTCTACTATGCGCATCCCAGCGGACGCATCCTCTCGGCTCTCGACCGCGCCTTCTACGCAGGCGGGCACGCCTTTGAGCACAAACCCGGCGCCGCAGTCGCCGTCGCCCGTCGCGGCGGCACGTCGACCACGTTCGATGTGCTCAACAAGTACTTCACCATTAAGCAAATGCCTGTGGTTGCCTCCACCTACTGGAACAACGTGTTTGGCCGCGTGCCCGGCGACGCCGATGGGGATGCCGAGGGCCTTGCCACCATGCGAAACATCGGCAAAAACATGGCCTGGCTCCTGCGCTGTATCGAGGCAGGACAGGCCGCCGGTATCAACGCACCCGAGGCAGATCGAGCAACGACCAACTTCATTCGATAGAGCGGCGGAGTATGAATATCCAGATTTTTGGAACCAAAAAGTCTTTCGATACCAAGAAGGCCCAGCGCTATTTTAAGGAGCGCCGCATTAAGGTGCAGTTTATTGACCTTAGGGAAAAGGAGATGAGCAAGGGCGAGCTCACGAGCGTGATGCAGGCGGTCGGCGGCATCGACAAGCTGCTCAACCCCAAGGCCAAGGACGAGGAGACGCTCGCGCTCATCCAGCACCTCACCCCTAGCCAGCGCTTCGACAAACTGCTCGAAAACCAGCAAGTCCTGGCCGAGCCCATCGTGCGCAACGGCAAAAAGGCCACCGTCGGCTATTGCCCCGACGTGTGGGGAGCCTGGGAGTAGCCTGTGTTATTTGTCAGCGCGTGGGTATAAGAGCAGGCGTTTGGCATAATATTCAACTGTAAGCCATGTCTAACAAAGGAGGGCACATGCCCAACAAACCCGTGAAGATCATCATGCTTACCGGATACCTCGGTGCCGGCAAGACCACACTGCTCAACCACATCCTCGCTAACGACGGCGGCATCCGCGCCGCCGTGATCGTCAACGATATCGGCGAGATCAACGTCGACGCTAGCCTTATCGCCGACGGCGGTCTTTCCGAGACCGACGACCTCATCCCGCTCACCAACGGCTGCATCTGCTGCACGCTTTCGGATGACCTGGCCAACCAGCTGCAGGGCATCGCCGATTCGGGCAAGTTCGACTACATCATCATCGAGGCATCGGGCATTTGCGAGCCTATCCCCATCGCCTACACCATCTCGAGCTTCTGCGACGAGGCCAAAGTGGGCGGCGAGCCCAAACTTGCGCTCGACAACATCGTGGCCGTGGTCGACTGCGCCCGCATGTACGACGAGTTCAACGGCGGTCGCGACCTGCTGGCCGAGGATATCGACGAGGACGACATCGAAAGCCTGCTCATCCAGCAGATCGAGTTCTGCTCCACGCTGATCCTCAACAAGACCGATACCGTGAGCCCCGAGCAGATTGCCGAGCTCAAGGCCATCGTGCGCAGCCTGCAGAAAGACGCCGTGATCGTCGAGGCCCAAAACGGCGAGGTCCCCATGGAGGAGCTGCTCGATACCGACCGCTTCGACTTTATGCGCGCCTACAACTCCGCCGCTTGGATCGAGGCCATGGAGCATCCCGAGGAGCACGACGACCCCGAGGTGCTCGAGTACGACATCGAGACCTTTGTGTACTCGCGCCGCAAGCCGTTTGACCTGCAGAAGTTCACCGATTTTGTTGAGCAGGAGTGGCCCGACGAGGTCATCCGCGTCAAGGGTCCGCTGTGGCAGACCGGCGATCCGGACATGTGCTACATGTTCGAGCAGGCCGGCCACCAGATGCGCCTGATGGAGAACGGTCTGTTCGTTGACTCCGCGCCCGAGGGCGAGAAGCAGAAGATCATCGACGAGAACCCCGAGATCATGCAGATTTGGGACGACGAGACGGGTGACCGCATGACGAGCCTGTGCATCATCGGCCGTCACATGGACAAGGCTGCGCTCATCGCTTCCCTCGATGCCTGCCTGACTGACTGGCACCGCGCCTAGGTTTATCCAAGCGGCCATTTTTCCGCCTACGTAACCGCCAAACCACCACGAAGATGCCCTTCGTGGTGGTTTTTCGTTCTGAGCCAAGGAGATTCATGTTCAACATCGTGCTGTATGCGCCCGAGATTCCGGCCAATACGGGCAATATCGGCCGTACCTGCGTGGTCACCGGCGCCCGCCTGCATCTGGTGGAGCCGCTGGGCTTTTCGCTCGACGACAAGACGGTACGTCGCGCCGGCCTGGGCTACTGGCAAAACTTGGACGTGACGACCTATGCCGGCTGGGAGGCTTTTCTTGCGCGCAACGGCCTCTCCCCCGCCGACGAGCGCCTGCATCTGCTGACCAAAAAGGCGCGCCGCACCTATGCGCAGAGTGCCTACCGCGATGGCGACTACTTGGTCTTAGGCAGCGAGAGCTCGGGCATTCCCGAGGAGCTACTCGCCGCGGCGCCTGAGCGCTGCGAGCGCATCCCAATGCTGCGCGATTGCGACTCACTCGATAACGCCGAGGCATGGGAAGCCCACGAGGAATCGCTGGGACATACCGAGGACAGCCACGAGGCCATCCTTCAACAGGACATCTGCGGCAACTTCGTCAACCCAGACGATTACCGTATCAGCGCACTCAACCTCTCCAACAGCGCCGCCATCGTCCTCTACGAAGCCCTGCGCCAAACAGCCTTTCCAGGAATGTGACAAAGGAACTGTCCCTTTGTCATGATGCCATTTGGGGACGGGGTAAAAATGGCAGATTTTCAAACCCTCTAGCTCTTGACAAGCTGGTTTTGGCATCAGCGTGACAAAGGGACTGTTCATTTGTCACATTGATGCTCTAAATAAAGGACCATTGCTTTTAATCAGAATTAACTAGAATAAAATAAAGTTAAACGGCGATGCGAAAGGAGAGCCTTGTGAAATATCTCGAGAACCCGTTTACCCCCAGTTTTGGTGAGGTTCCTGCCCATCTCGCTGGCAGACAACAGATTATTCGGGATTTGGACCGTGCCTTCTTGAGCCAGCGCAGGCGTCCGGAATTGACTTCGATCTTCTCAGGCGCGCGCGGAACCGGTAAAACCGCTCTCATGTCGTCGCTCGCGACAAGGGCGGAATCCCACGGCTGGATAGCCGTAAAGACGACCGCGCTCCCGGGAATGCTTGAGGAAATCGAGTTCGGGGCGAAACGTGCTGCCGGCCATCTTATCGACCCGTCTAAGAACTTCGAAGTCACCGGCCTCGGAATTGCACCGCTCGGCAGCATCGAGGTCAATCGCGTTCACGATGCCTCAACCTGGCGTTATCGCATGAGCGACATCATCGACCAGCTCAACGAGGCGGGCACCGGTCTGCTCGTCACGGTTGACGAGGTGGACCCGACACTCGACGAGATGATTCAGCTCGCAGCGACGTATCAGCACTTTGTGACCGATGGAAAACGCGTCGCACTGCTCATGGCGGGACTTCCCAACAACGTCTCGACGTTGCTGAACCACAAGACGGTCTCGTTCCTTCGCCGCGCCCAACAATATCATCTGGGTCGCATTGCCGACTATGACGTACGCGAGGCCTTGATTCGCACGATCCAGGAAAACGATCGCCTGGCAGATGCCGAGGGAATCGATAGAGCCGTTCGCTCGATCTCTGGTTTTCCCTTCCTATTGCAACTCGTAGGCTACCGCGCCTGGGATCTCACAAGCGATTCGAAGGAAATCTCGTCGCGCGACTTTGACCTGGGAATCAAAATCGCGCGCGACGAGATGGACGACCGAATCCTCGCGGCAACCTATCGGGAACTCACTGCAGAGGACAAGCGATTCCTCATCGCCATGCTCGATGACGAAGAAGAATCCACCACCGCTGACCTTGTCGAGCGCCTTAAGCGTTCGCCGCAGCAGGTCTCCCGCTACCGACGCCGCATGATAGATGCCGGCATCATCGGGGAACGAGGACGAGGGCTCGTCGCATTTGAATTGCCATTCTTCCGCGACTATCTCGCGGCTCAATGCGTGAAATAGGCATCAATAAGGCAAAGGGACAGTCCCTTTGTCGCATCGCCTATAGGTAGCGACCGGTGATGCTTGCGGGGCAGGCCGCGATGTCACCCGGCGTACCGGCGCAGACGATTTGCCCGCCCGCATCGCCACCGCCCGGTCCCATGTCGATCACGTAATCGGCGTTACGGATAAGGTCGAGATCGTGTTCGATCACGATAACCGTGGCGCCCTTGGCAACGAGACCGTCAAACACGCTCAGCAGCACCTGAACATCGAGCGGATGCAGGCCAATCGTGGGCTCGTCGAATACGAATACGGCATCATCCTGCACGCGGCCCATCTCGCTCGCGAGCTTAAGGCGCTGCGCCTCGCCGCCTGAGAGCGCCGGCGTAGGCTCACCGAGCGTGAGATAACCCAAGCCCAGGTCGTGCAAGGTCTGCAAGCGCGCCTGAACTTTCTTGAGCCCCACCGTAGCGTCGATAGCCTCGTCCACACTCATGTCCATGAGCTGCGGCAACGTCAGCAAGCTCCCGTCCTTACCCTCGCGATGGATATGCGAGGCGGCCTCGGCGTAGCGCGAACCACGGCATGCTGGGCAGATGATCTCGACGTCGGGCAAAAACTGCACGTCGAGCGATATCGAGCCCGTGCCGTCACACGTAGGGCAGCGCAAGGCGCCGGTGTTGTAGCTAAAGGCGCCCGCCTTGTAGCCGGCCGCCTTGGCCTCGGGCGTACGGGCGAAGGCGCGACGCAGCTCATCATGGATGTCGGCATAGGTTGCCACCGTCGAGCGAACATTGGCGCCGATGGGAGTGGCGTCAATCAGGTTGGCGCGCGCGATGCCCTCGGCATCTATCCAATGCACGTGCCCCGGCAGGCGCTCACCAGCTGCCTGCGCCTTAAGCGCCGGAATGAGCGTCTCGAGTACCAACGTCGTCTTACCCGAACCCGAAACGCCCGTAACCGCGACCAAGCGGCCGCGCGGAATATCGACTTCGAGCGGCTTGACGGTATGGATGGCATCGGTTGCCATGCGGATATGTCCCTGCTCGAACATTTCGTCGTCAGTCACCTGTGGACGCATGCGCTTGGACTCTGTGCACAAAAACGGGGCGATGCGGCTGCCCTGCGATTGTTCGACCTCGTCCACCGTGCCAACGGCAATCACATTACCGCCGCCTGCTCCGGCAACGGGGCCCATCTCGACCAGATAGTCGGCTTCCGCCAGTACGCGCGTGTCGTGGGCGACAACAACCACGGTGTTGCCGTCATCCACCAGATCGCGCATCACGCCCACCAAGCCGTCGACATTGGCAGGATGCAAGCCGATCGAGGGCTCATCTAGCACATAAAGCACACCCGTCGATCGGTTGCGCACCACGCGGGCGAGCTGAACGCGCTGACGCTCGCCCGTGGAAAGCGTGGCACCGGCGCGAGCGAGTGAAAGGTAATCGAGACCCAGGTCGACCAGGC
>CABUZE010000028.1 GCA_902495955.1 uncultured Collinsella sp.
CTGACGTTCAACACCATCGGTCGCCATCAGAGCCGCCTGGTGCGCACCCGCATCTCGTCCAACCTGTCCCCGTGGCTGTCGCAGTGCAGCCTCGACGACCCCTACACCGTCGCCATCAGCCACGGCGAGGGCCGCTTTGTCGCCAACGACGAGGTGCTCGCCCAGCTTATCGCCAACGGCCAGGTCGCCACGCAGTACGTGGGCGAGGACGGCAAGCCCAGCATGGATCTTTCCGTCAACCCCAACGGCTCCGCACTCGCCATCGAGGGCATCACGAGCCCCGACGGCCGCGTCCTGGGCAAGATGGGCCATGCCGAGCGTCGCGGCGACAACCTGTACCGCAACGTGCCCGAGCATGTCCCCGGCGACAAGTTCATGCCGATCTTTGAGAGCGGCGTAGCCTACTTCGCCTAAACCTTTCCCATCGGGTACAATCCCTTCGGGTAACATCACCCGCCACCGACACATCCGGTGGCGGGTTCTTTTTTGCTTCGCGCATGTAGAAAGGACATCATGGAAAGCCGCAAGCCGTATCTCGCCACCCTGCCCGGACTCATCCTGGGCTGTCTCGTTTGCTGCGCGCTCTGGGGCTCCGCCTTCCCCTGCATCAAGATCGGCTACGGCCTCTTTGGTATTCCCGCGCACGACAGCGCCTCGCAGCTGCTCTTCGCGGGCCTGCGCTTCACCCTTGCCGGCATGCTGGTCATTGTTGGCATGAGCGTGGCCCAGCGCCGACCGCTCGTTCCGCAAGCGCGCGATATCAAGCCCATCTGCATCTTGTCGCTCTTCCAGACTATCGGGCAGTACTTCTTTTTCTACCTGGGCCTCTCGCGCGCCAGCGCCATGTCGAGCTCCATCATCGAGGCCAGCGCCAACTTCCTCGCAATCCTCTTTGCCGCCCTGGCATTTCACACCGAGAAGCTCAATGCGGCCAAAGTGCTCGGCTGCGTACTGGGCTTTACCGGCGTCGCGCTCGTCAACCTTTCGGGCGCGGACGGCACCTTTGGCTTTACGCTCGACGGCGAGGGTTTTATCCTAGCCTCCACCGTCGCGGGTGCCCTTTCGACCTGCCTGATCGGTATCTTCTCGCGTGAGCACGACGGCGTCTTGCTTGCCGGGTGGCAGTTCTTGGTCGGCGGCCTGGTCCTCACCGCCATCGGCTTTTTGATGGGTGGCGCGCTCTCCCCCACGGCGATTGCCCCCGCCATCGCGCTCATCATCTACATGGCGCTTATCTCCGCGGTCGCCTACTCGCTGTGGTCGCGCCTGCTTGCCGTCAACCCCGTCAGCCGCGTCTCGGTCTTTGGGTTTATGAACCCCGTCTTTGGTGTGCTGCTGAGCGCGCTGCTACTCGGCGAGGGCGCTGGCACGAGCCCCATTACCGTCATCGTTGCCCTGCTGTTGGTCTGCGGCGGCATCATCATCGTCAACAAACCCAAAAAAGCCTAGCGAGCTCACCTTTTTAGAGAGGGCGTTCGCACACTTTAGCTCAATGGAGCACACTGATTCTCGTTGATTTCGTACCGAGCCGCAGCGGCAGACGCTCGTCTTGCCGCACCGCGCCTGGGCATTATGGCCGGTGGCCCCCGCAAACGCAAAAAGGGCGCACGACCATCGCAACGGTCGTGCGCCCCTTTTTTCTAGCGTATCTGGGCGCCGGCTTTCTTTTTCTCGGCCTTGACGCGGTAGAGTTCCGCGTCGGCAGCGCGAAGCAAGTCTTGCCAGGTATCGACGCCATCACCAACCCGTGCGTAGCCGATGGACATCCGCAACAGATACGGAACCTCGGCGCGCGCGAGCTCGTCGTTGATTGTCGCGCACAGGTGCATGATATCCTGCTCCGCCACCGCCTTTTGAAGCACCACGAACTCATCGCCGCCATAACGCGCGATAAAGCCACCAGACGCCGAGCAGACTTCTTTGAGCGTGGCGGAAACAACCCGAAGAGCATGGTCGCCCTCCACATGTCCATACTGATCGTTAATCTGCTTAAAGCCGTCGGCGTCCATCATGAGAAGATACACATCGTCCGTATGACCAACATTTGAGAAGAGCGACAGCATATAGGTCTCAAAACGGTTGCGATTGTTGAGGCCAGTCAACGGGTCGGTCGAGATGAGCTGCTCCTGGCAGATGATGTAGAGCAGCAACATGCTAATCATTATGCCGACACAAAGGCCGGGCACCGAGTACACGACCTGAAAGGTACCACCCACCAGGGCCGGAATGGCGAAAAATGCCAAGGTTCGATAGATAGCCTTCGTCTGCAAGCTCTCGACCCTGCGAGATTGCACGAACGCATGCAGCGACGTATATACAACGTAACAGTAGCTGACAATGGGCTGGATCATATAAGCAAAGCCGCGACGATACACGCCCTGCGAATCGATATAGAACAGGGCGTGCGTCCAGTAACTGGTAAACGCCAGCACGACCACCAGAGCCGTAGGCAACGTTACAAGCACCACCCTATAGCGCGAGGTCACAAGGCGAGAACCCTGCATCGTCTCGGAATAGATAAACCAAATGAGACACGCGATTGCAAAGAGCGAAAACGAAACCGCGTTGGAAATCCAGTTGGTAGCAATGCCCAACGTGCCGTCCGCACCATCCGAAAGCGTCCAGATCATATCGAATAATACGTACGCGGCAGAGGTGTAGCCAAGCATGCTAAACAATAGTTGCAGGGTGCTCGAGAACAAGGAGCGACGACTTCGCGCGGCAAGCCCGATAAGAACAATCATGCATAGCAGGAATATCTCAATCTTGAGTGCCTTAACCACGAGACGCCCTCCCTTCAATATCCGAATGGTCAGAATCGCCCAATTCAAATCTGGGCAATAAACACCCCTTTACTCCGCAGGGGTAAAGGGAATAATAGCAGAGCGCCCGAACATCACTGCAAGCAGTGACCGTCCGGACGCTCTAACGGCGCGAATTGTACGCCAGCATCATTGATAGGCGCCGATTGCTACTCGCCGTCGATGTCGGTCGCGACGGCTTCCTCGATGGCCTCGACCCCGGCAGGCGACAGGTCCTCCTTGCCCTGGCAGAACTTCTTGTCGACCCAGCCGGTCAGAATCGGAGCCATGATTGCCGTGATGATAACGGCGGTGGCGATCTGGGCGTACGCAGTGGGTGCAAGCTCAGCGTAGCGCGGCGCGACCTCGGCGAGGGCAACCGGCGTGGTCATGGCCGTGCCGGCGATGGTGGAACAAGCCACGGCAGCCTTGCCGTTACCACCGCACTGGCGCTCGAACGCAAAGGTAATGGGACCGACGACAAACAGCGTGACAAGGCCCAGCAAGATGCCGGAAATACAACCGGTGATAAAGCTCGACAGGCTCATGGACGCACCGAGCTGAAATCCAATGACGGCAATCGCCGGGTTGGCACCGGGAACCAGCAGGTTCTTGATAAACGGGAACAGATTGCCCAGAACCATGCCAATAACGAGCGGCAAAATGGAGCCGACGATGGTGCCAACGGGAATGTTGGCAAGACCCGAGACACCAAGGATGATCATGGTGACGGCGGGACCGGCCGTAAAGAACAGAATACCCACGGCGCCCTGCTCGGACTCATCGCCGAACTCGCCCATGATGCCCGTGTAGAGCGCCATGTTGCAAAACGTAATGCCACCGATGATGGAAACCGAGCTCAGGCCCAAAAAGTTGTCGTTAAAGAAATACGCAACGCCCAGGCCCAGCGCGGCTGCCACCACAAGCTTAGGAATCAGCACGACGATGCCGGTCTTAATGGCGCCCGGCGTGGACTTAAAGCTGATACCGGCGCCCACAAACAGCAAGATCGCGGCAACGATGGTATTGGAGCCGCCGCGGCAGGCAGCCGTAAAGAAGCCGCCGATCTCAAAGACCTGCGGACAGAAAGTGTTGAGCAAAAGGCCAACAATCATGGGATAGATCATGATGTCACCCGGGATACGCGGGACTTTGAATTTCTTTTGCTCGTTGGCGGTCGCTTCCTGTGTCATGAAACCCTCATTTCCGCTGACGCAGAACAAAAGCCCACGTCACACTTTGCTACAGTAAAGTTTGACCATGGTACCAGAAGAAGCAGACAGGCTCGGTGAGAAATTCGATTCACTGTGCCGGGACGCTAAACGTGCCCCGCTCTTATATGAGGCTCAAAACGATATAGAACACGATGCCCGAGACGCAGCACCACAGCATCGACTTTGTCTTGATTGCCACCGCCACGACACCGGCAGCCGCAATCCAGGGAATCAAGCCCTGCCACAAGCCGGCGTCGAAAGCGCCAGGGCTTATCAAATCGTTAGCGACCAGCGCCGCAAAGGCGGCGGGCGGAATATAACCCAAGGCCTCGGTAACGCGGGGCGACAGTGTCCTCCCGCGCAAAGCAAACGCCGGGGCAATGCGGAAAAACGCGATGGCCGCCCAAGACAACAGCCACAGGACCAAAAACTCATTAACGGGCATCGCGAGCGCCCCTTCCTTCGGCGAGAGCATCGCACGCAAGCGCCGCGGCAACGCCGACGAGCACGCTTGCCGGCACGGCGATATTCGTCCACCCCAAGAGCTTGCATAGGGCAACGGACACCGCAGCCATAACGGCAGCCACGACATTGCCGCGCGACAGTCGCTGCGAAAAGAGCAGGCAGATAAAGAGCGAGGTGCAGACAAAACCCGCAATAGCGGTGGGGACATCGACAACGGCGCCGACGATGGCGCCCGTCGTACACGAAACGCCCCATGTTGCGATGAGGATCACGTTGAGCACAAAGGACTCGCGCGGGCCCCAATCCTCCCCCTCAACCAGCCTGGCAAGCGAGATGCCATATGCCTCCTCGGTGAGCGTCGCGGCAACAGCCAACGTCTGACGCTTCGAAGCGTCCCTCAGATGCGGCGCGATCGATGCAGAGTAAAGAGCAAAGCGCGAGGAGATTGCGGCTACACTTGCGACAATCGATGCCGCAGGCACACCTGCCAGCCACAGGTTGCAGACCATAAACTGGCCGCTACCCGTCACAAACGTGCTGCTCAGAGCAAAAACCATCCAGGGCTCCATTCCCGTCTGCGCCATAATCATTCCGCACGGCGCACCTATCGCAACATAGGTAAGCATCGCCGGCCAGACGGTTTTAACGATTTTGAGCACCATAGCGTTCCTCGTCCCGACAAGATTTCCGAGCCGCATTCAACGACGCGGCAGAATCATCGCCCGGTGGCAACCGAGTTCACCTACAATTGCCACCGGATCGAAAGACACAGCTTTTTAGGAAGTCATTATGACAGCTATCGATCGAACGCGGGCTGCCGCGGCCTTCAAGACCTACACCGATGCCTACGATGCCGCCAATCCACGTATCGCGCTCAAAATCGAGCATACGCACCATGTTGCCGAGGCATGCGATGCCGTGGCGCGCGAGCAGGGCTGGTCACCGCAGGACATTGACCTGGCGTGGCTTTGCGGCCTGCTACACGATATGGGCCGCTTTGAGCAGCTGCGACGCTGGGATACGTTTAAGGATGCCGAAAGCATGAGCCATGCGGCGTTGGGCGTCGAGGTCCTCTTTGGCAAAACACCTGCAGATGCGCCCGCGACAACAAGTATCCGCGACTTTATCGACGATCCGGCAGAAGACGAGTTGATTCGCGCAAGCATTGCCTATCACAGCGATTTCCGTCTACCCGCGCAGCTCGACGAGCGAACGCGGCGCTTCTGCGATATCGTGCGCGATGGCGACAAGATCGACATCATGCGAACCATCGCCGACAGCACCGTCGATACCATCCTCAAGGTTGATGAGGACACATTTCTCGCCAGCCGGTTCTCGACACCGGCGCTTACCGCCTTTGACGAGCACCGCTGCGTCGCACGCGACGAACGCGATGAGGCCGCCGACTACCTGGTGGGGCTTATCTGCTTTATGTTTGAGCTCGTCTATCCGGCAAGCCGCGCGCTGGCGCGCGAGCAGGGAGATATCTACCGCCTGCTCGACGCACCCTTTGGCATTGTGCGCCCCTTTACCGACCCCGCCACGCAAGCAACCTGGGAACGCCTAAAGAAAGAGATGCGAGCCTGGCTGGCCGGCGCCTAGCGCTCGAGCTGGGCCAGGAGCTCCTCGACGACTTCGACGGCATCGCCGACAACCTTATACTGGGCAGCACCAAAGATGGGGGCATCCGGGTCCTCGTTGATGGCGATAATGCACTCCGCCCCACCGATGCCGGCAAGATGCTGGATGGCGCCCGAAACACCGATACTCACGAGAAGCTTGGGCGAAACCGATACGCCCGTCTGGCCAATCTG
Organism: uncultured Collinsella sp.; assembly: GCA_902495955.1. Classification (GTDB taxonomy): domain Bacteria; phylum Actinomycetota; class Coriobacteriia; order Coriobacteriales; family Coriobacteriaceae; genus Collinsella. Next base: position 6,295 of record CABUZE010000028.1, read on the forward strand.
ATGGCGATACTCCAACCAGCCGGCCTCCACGACAGGTCGCGTGCAGCCAAGCTCGGCCCCCAGAGCCTCGGCGAGCCTTCGCATCAGCGGCAGGTTTTTCTTGGAACCAATGCCGCGACCCACCACGACCAGGCGCTCGGCATCGGCAATTGATGCCTGCTGCCCCCACTCCTCGGCGGGAATCGAGATCTCGACACGAGCCTTAGCATCATCCGTAAGCGATATCTGGGTGATCGTGCCGGAGCGGCCGTAGTCAAAGTCGGGCGCCTTAAAGATGCCGGGACGCACCGTTGCCATCTGAGGACGATGATTGGGGCAGACGATGGTGGCCATCAGGTTGCCGCCAAACGCCGGACGCGTCTGTTGCAGCAGCCCCGTCTCCGTATCCATCGAAAGCACGGTGCAGTCGGCCGTAAGGCCCGTCTGCAGGCGCACGGCAACGCCAGGCGCCAGCTCGCGGCCAAAGGCGGTCGCACCGTACAGAATGGCTTCGGGCTTACGCTCGGCTACCAAATCGCAGATCAGCCGGGCGTAAACCTCCGCATCGTTCTGGCGCAGACGCTCGTCGCGACAGACCAGGACCTCGTCTGCACCGGCGCAAACCAGATGCTCCAGGTCACCGAGAGAACCCTCGGGGCCCATACCGACCAGCGCCACCAGACGGCAGCCGCGAGCATCGGCAAGCTCGCGGCCCTTGCCCATGAGCTCATAGGCAACGGGAGTCACCGTATCGTGCTCGTCGGTCTGCACGAATACCCAAATGTCTCGATATGCATCAAGGTCCACCGCGCCAGCGGCCTCGTCACGCTCGATCGAGATAGCATTGACAGGGCAGGCGTCGACGCACCCGCCGCATAGGATGCAGCCGTCGGTTACGCAGGCGCAACGGTTGGGCCGCTCGCCTTCCACTACGATGCCGCCCGAGGCACAGGCGCGAACGCAGCGACCGCAGCCGATACAGGCTTCGCTATCGATAATTAGTCCGCTCATCTATGCCATCCCCTCGATAATCTTGGCAAGTTTTGCCGCCTGCTCGGACGCCGTTCCGTCAACGGTCTCGCACGTTTGGTCGCGGTCGGGCACAAACGATCGCACGACCTGTGTCGGCGAGCCGGCAAGGCCGCAGCGCGCGGGGTCGGCGTTCACGTCGGCAGCGTTGACCACGCGCACGTCCGCCTCCTCGGCCGCACGAATACCGGCAATACTCGGCATGCGCAGTTGGCCAATCTCCTTGGCGGTCGTCATCGCGCACGGCATCTCAAGATAGACCGTCTCCTCGCCGGCATCGCAGCCGTGAACAAGAGCCAGCGAGCCGCAAGTCGTAAAGCCCGCGCTCTGCACGCAGCTCACGTCGGTCACGCAGGGAATCTCAAAGGCACCGGCAAGCTCGGGACCAATCTGGGCCGTATCGCCGTCCACCGCCATCTTGCCGCAGATGAGCAGGTCGAAATCCTCGTCGAGTGCCTCGATGCCGCACTTGAGGGCATAGGTGGTTGCCAGGGTATCGGCACCTGCAAAGGCGCGGTCGGTCAGCAGCAGTGCGTCATCGGCGCCTCGGGCGATGCAGTCGCGCAATAGCGATTCGGTCGCGGGGATGCCCATCGACACCACCGTTACGCGCACGTCCATGCCAAAGCCGATAAAGTCATCCTTCAGCGCCAGCGCGCATTCCAAAGCGCTCGCATCGAACGGGTTAATGACCGCCTGCTTGCCATCGCGCACGATGGTATTGGTCTTGGGGTCCATCTTGACCTCGGTGCTGCCCGGCACTGCCTTGACGCACACCACCATATGGAAATCGCTCATCTTCACGCGCCCCTTTTCTGGACGAGCTCATCCAAGAGCTTCTCCGAAAACAGGTTACCGCGACCCAGCTGCCCGGCAGGATCGAGCTGGAGCTTGAGCCGCGCCGACTCGACCATGGCCTCGTGACCGTACATCGTCTCCAAGAAGCCCGCCTTGATCTTGCCGACACCGTGTTCGGCGGAGACGGCGCCGCCCATGGCCGTGACCTCGGAAGCCCACTGGGCAAAGAGTTCTCCGCCGCGGCGGTAATCCTGCGCATCGCGCGGCAGAATATTCACATGCAGATGGTTGTTACCGATGTGCCCCCAGGCGGCAGATTCAAGCCCACTTTCGGCCAACGTGCGGCGATAAAGGGCGATGACATCGGCCAAGCGCGCGTTGGGCACCGACATGTCCGAGCCCA
>CABUZE010000029.1 GCA_902495955.1 uncultured Collinsella sp.
CGCCATCGCCGACGACCTCATCTCAATCGCCGCCATCGCCATCTTCTACGGTCAGCGCCCCAATCCGTTTTGGTTGGGCGCCGCCGCGCTGGTGACCTGCGCGCTCGTGTGGCTCAACAAGACGCAGCATTACCGCCTTGCTCCGTATTCGGTTCTGGGTCTGCTGTTGTGGTTCTGCATGTTCAAGAGCGGCGTACATGCCACGCTTGCTGGCGTCATCTTGGCCTTTACCATCCCGGCCAAGTGCGGTGTCAAGCTCGACAGCCTTACCGATTGGTTGGGCGAGTGCCTGCCGCTGCTCGATGACCGCTACGACGACGAGGCGCACATCCTGGGCCAGCACGACTTTACCGTCTCGACCACCAGGGTCGAGCGCGTCATGCACCGCGTGACCCCGCCGCTCATCCGCATGGAGCGTCTGATCTCCACACCGGTCAACTTTGTGATTCTGCCGATCTTTGCGTTCGTCAACGCACAGGTTCGCCTGGTGGGCGTGGACATGAGCACGCTGCTCACCGACCCGGTGACGCTCGGCGTGTACTTTGGCATGCTGCTGGGCAAGCCGATCGGCATCTTTGGCATGACGTTCGCCCTGGTTAAGCTCAAGGTTTGCCAGTTGCCGCGCAACGTCAACTGGCACATGATCGCTGGCGTGGGTATTCTGGGCGGCATCGGCTTTACCATGTCGATTCTCATCAGCGGTCTCGCCTTCCCGACGGCCCAGTTTGAGGTTCTTGCTGCCAAGGCTGCCATTCTTGCCGGTTCGGTCACCGCCGCCGTGCTCGGCATGATCTACATGAGCGTGGTCTGCAAACACCCCGCGCCCAAGGGCGAGTAAAAGCACATACAAGTTTGAAAACGCCGCCTGTGAACACCATCACAGGCGGCGTTTTAGTCATTGGGGACGTTCTTAAATGACTAGGTTTATTCCACGGTGCCGTAGACGGCGCCCCAGCCGTGGGCGGCCAAGGCGGAGTTGAGCTGATCGCAAAGTGACTGGCGGTCGTAATAGCCGGGCGGCAAAAGGTTGACGATTTCCATGAGGTCGGGCGCCAGGTCCAAGATTTCGGCCTGTACGATCAGATCCAGGCGGTCGATGGCGTGGCGGTCGTAAAACAGTCCGTCGACCAGGCGCTGCAGGTCGCCGAATTCCTCGGCCTGGAACGATCCGTACTCCATAGTGCCTCCTTGGGCGCCCCACGCCGGCATGCGCGGCGATTCGTAATTTATTGCGATGGACTTAATCTATCACGGCTTCATAACGTTGTGGCGGTGGCGGTCTATACTTAGACGAACTGCAACGTACCGCTTCGCGAAAGGTCGCACCCCATGCAGACGATCTACCAGAAGATGGAAACCACCGAACTCGATGCCGCCATCGAGGCGCTCAAAGCCGAGGTCGCCGAGGTCAAGGCCAAGGGCCTGGCGCTCGATATGGCCCGCGGCAAGCCGTCGCCCGCCCAGGTGGACATCTCGCGCCCCATGCTCGATATCCTCAATGCCGACGCCGATCTGCACGATGGCAACGTCGACTGCTCCAACTACGGCTGCTTCGAGGGCATTCCCTCGGCACGTAAGTTGGCAGGGGAGTTCCTGGGTTGCCCCGTCGAGCAGACGCTCGTACTGGGTTCGTCGAGCCTTCTGATTGAGCACGATATCGCCGGCATGTTCTGGCGCTGCGGCTCGTGCGGCAGCGAGCCCTGGGATGTCTACGAGGCCGCGCACGACGGCAAGAAGGTCAAGTTCCTGTGCCCCGTTCCCGGCTACGATCGCCACTTTGGCATCACCGCCGACTTGGGCATCGAGAACGTCCCCGTCGCGATGACCGACAACGGCCCCGACATGGACGAGATCGAGTGCCTGGTTGCCGCTGACGACTCCATTAAGGGTATCTGGTGCGTGCCCAAGTATTCCAACCCCACGGGCATCACCTTTAGCGAGGACACCGTGCGTCGCCTGGTCGAGATGCCCACGGCCGCGCCCGATTTCCGCATCTTCTGGGACAACGCCTACTGCGTGCACGACCTGTACGACGAGACCGACGAGCTCGCCAACATCTTTGACCTCGCTCGCGCGGCGGGCACCGAGGACCGCGTGGTGGCCTTTGCCTCGACGTCCAAGATTACCTTCCCGGGCGCCGGCATCGGCTTTATCGGTGCGAGCCCCGCGGTCATCGCCGAGTTCTCCAAGCGCCTGAAGGCCGGCCTCATCAGCGCCGACAAGCTCAACCAACTGCGTCACGTGCGCTTCCTTCCCACCATCGAGGCGGTCAAGGAGCACATGAAAAAACACGCTGAGTTCCTGCGTCCGCGCTTTGAGGCCGTCGAGCGCAAGCTCACCGAGGGCCTGGGCGACACGGGTTGCGCCACCTGGACGCATCCCCGCGGCGGCTACTTTGTAAGCTTCGATGGTCCCGAGGGCTCGGCCCAGAAGGTCGCCGCGCTTTGCGCCGACCTGGGCGTCAAGCTCACGCCGGCCGGTGCTACCTGGCCCTATGGCAAGGACCCGCGCGACACTAACATCCGCATCGCGCCGAGCTATCCCACGGTCGAGGACCTGGAGGCCGCGCTCGATGTGCTGGTGCTGGCTGTGAAGCTCGTCGCTGCCGAGCTTGCGCGTGCCGAGCGCGCCTAACGCGCGGCTTCCCGTACTATCCGCACTTTCGATACGTAAAGGAGCGTATACATGGATTTGGGTATTTCCACCAACCCCACGCCAGAGCTCTACACCATTAAGGTGACCGGCGAGATCGATATCTCTAACGCCGATAGCCTGCGCAATGCCATCGACCTGGCGCTCGAGCAGCCCACTGAGGCCGTTGAGCTCAATTTTGCCCAGGTGAGCTACATCGACTCGACGGGCATTGGCGTGCTCGTGGGCGCCGCGCACCACGCGGTTGACCACGGCAAGCGCTTTAGCTGCACCAATGTGCAGCCCCCGGTGATGCGCGTGGTTCAGCTGTTGGGTGTCGACCAGGAGATTTCGATCACCGCTGCATAATCTTTGTCCCCAAAGGGCGTGCCGTTTGGCATATGTTTGTGATGCGCTCGGACGTTTTGGCGTCCGGGCGCTATACTTGACCGAATGAATAGACGAGTTCCGGCCGAATGGCGCGGTGCGGGCTCGACTCACATCGAGCCTTGGAGGTATGTGTGTTTGGTATTGGAGAGGGTGAGCTCGCGATCATCGTGGTCTTCGGCTTTTTGCTGTTTGGCCCGGATAAGCTCCCGCAGATGGGCCGCACGATCGGCCGTGCCATCCGTCAGTTCCGCGAGACGCAGGAAAAGATGACGGCCGTTGTTCAGTCCGAGATTATCGATCCGGTGAGCGAGGCCGCGTCGGCCCCGGTCAAGCCCAAGAAGGCTGCTGCGACCGACGACGATTCCGATGCGGACGAGGATGCCGTCGAGACGGCAGCGCCTGCCAAGAAGGAGACCTTTGCCGAGCGTCGTGCCCGTCTTGCTGCCGAGAAGGCCGCAAGCGAGGGTGCCGCCAAGGGCGAGGATGCTGCCGAGGAGACTGAAGCCGAGGGTGCCGACGCCGGGTCTGCCGATGCCGCCGTCGAGTCCGAGCCTGCTGCAGAGCCGGAGCCCGAGCCCGAGCCGGCAGAGCCCACGACGGCCGACCTCTATGCCCGTCGTCCCCGCAAGCGCAAAGCCGTCGTCGACCAGCTCGCCCGCGAGCTCGAGGCCGAGGACGATGCCGCTGCCGACGCCCCGAAGGGAGGCGATGAGTAATGCCTATCGGACCTGCGCGTATGCCGCTCTTCGATCACCTGGGAGAGCTCCGTCGCCGCCTGACCATCGTGGTCGTATCGGTGTTTGCCGCCGCTATCGTGCTGTACTTCGCCACGCCCGTGGTGCTCGACATCTTGGAAGACCCTATCCGCTCCTTTGTGCCGGACGGTAAGTTCTACATCACCACCACGCTCGGCGGCTTTGGCCTGCGCTTCTCGCTGGCCATCAAGATGGCCGTGGTCATGTGCACGCCCATGATCATCTGGCAGATTCTGGCGTTTTTCCTGCCGGCGCTTCGCCCCAACGAGCGCAAGTGGGTCGTGCCCACGGTGCTCGCCTCGACGGTGTTGTTCTTCCTGGGCGCCATTTTCTGCTATTTCATCATCATTCCTGCGGGCTTTGAGTGGCTCATCGGCGAGACCTCGGCCGTCGCTACGGCGCTGCCCGACCTGGAGAACTACGTCAACATGGAGCTGCTCTTTATGATCGGCTTTGGCGTGGCGTTTGAGCTGCCGCTCATCATCTTCTACCTTTCCGTCTTTCACATCGTGTCCTACGCGGCCTTCCGCAGCGCCTGGCGCTACGTGTACGTAGGCCTGCTCGTGGGTTCGGCTGTGATCACGCCCGACGGCTCGCCCGTCACGCTGGGCCTTATGTACGGTGCCCTGCTTTCGCTCTACGAGATCTCGCTCGCTATCGCCCGCGTGGTCATTACCGCGCGCGAGGGCAAGGAGGGCCTGTTCGTGAGCCGTCTGGACCTGTTCTCGGACGACGAGGACGACGAGGAGTAAATCGGTATGCACGAGGTTGGCATTGTCAACGGCATACTCGATACAGTGATTCGCGCGGCGCGTGGGGCGGGGGCCTCGCGCGCCGTTTTGGTGACGCTGCGTATCGGGGATATGACCGAGGTCGTGCGCGAGGCGCTCGACTTTGCGTGGGAGACGTTTCGTGACGAGGAGCCGCTCACGCGCGGCTGCGAGCTTGCCGTGGAGGAAGTCCATCCACAAAGTGAGTGTTTGGACTGCGGCGAGGTCTTCGATCACGACCGCTTTCATTGTCGCTGTCCCCAGTGTGGCGGCGCCAACGTGCGCCTGCTGCACGGTCGCGAGCTCGACATCGCAAGTATCGAAATCGAAACCCCCGACGATTAGCCCGCTAGCCATCTAGTGATGGGGTATAAAGGGGCCAAAGTAAGGAGTGCCGAGTATGGCCGAGAAAACGATTGATATCGCATCGCCGATTCTGTCGCGCAACGAGCGCCTGGCAGATCAGCTGCATCAGCGATTTAAAGAGACAAACACCTATGTGATCAATGTGCTGTCGAGCCCCGGCTCGGGTAAGACCACCACGATTTTGGGCACCAACGAGCGCCTGCGCGACAAGGCGGGCCTGCGCTGTGCCGTTATCGAGGGCGATATCGCCTCGGACGTCGACGCCATCACCATGAAGGAAGCCGGCATGCCCGCCATCCAGATCAACACGGGCGGCCTGTGCCACCTCGAGGGCAACATGATCATGGAGGCCGTTGACGCCTTCGACCAGGCAGTGGGTCTTCAAAACATCGATGTTATCTTTATCGAAAATGTGGGCAACTTGGTCTGCCCGGTCGACTTTGACCTGGGAGAGAACCTGTCCATCATGATCCTCTCGGTGCCCGAGGGCGACGACAAGCCCATCAAATACCCGGGCATCTTCCAGCACGCCGGCGCACAGCTGCTCAACAAGGTCGACGTGGCTCCGGCTTTCGATTTTGACATGGATAGGTATACTAAGACACTCGATGACCTCAATCCGCAGGCGCCGCGGTTTGCCGTGAGCGCGCGCAAGGGCGAGGGCATGGATGCCTGGTGCGATTGGCTCATCGGGCAGATTGAGCAAGCAAGGGCGTAAGTCGGCCGCCATACGGGCGGGCGTAGCCGCAGAGATACGAGATAGGAGCCTCTTTTGAAGCTCATCATCGCCGAGAAAAACGACGCCGCGCGTCAGATTGCCGAGCGGCTGTCCACGGGTAAGCCCAAAAAGGACAAGGTGTACAACACCGCCATCTATCGTTTTGAGTGGAAGGGCGAGGAGTGCGTGACGATCGGCCTTGCCGGTCACATCCTTGCGCCCGATTTTTGCGACAGCGTGCTGTTCGATAAAAAGTTGGGTTGGTATTCGGTGACCGAGGACGGCGAGATGCTGCCGGCCGATATGCCCGATGGCCTGGCTCGTCCGCCTTACGACACCAAGCGTAAGCCGTTCCTTGCCGATGGCATTTCCATCAAGGGCTGGAAGCTCGAGAGTCTGCCTTACCTCACCTGGGCGCCCGTCATTAAACTACCGGCCGAGAAGGAGCTCATTCGTTCGCTCAAGAACCTCGCTAAAAAGTCCGACAGCGTCATCATCGCCACGGACTTCGACCGCGAGGGCGAGCTGATCGGCTCGGACGCTCTCAACAAGGTGCGCGAGGTTGCGCCGGACTTGCCGGTTGCCCGCGCCCAGTACTCTTCGTTTACCAAGGCCGAGATCACGCAGGCCTTCGATAATCTCGTCTCGCTCGACCAGAATCTGGCCGACGCCGGCGAGAGCCGCCAGCACATCGACCTCATTTGGGGCGCGGTGCTCACGCGCTATCTGACGCTCGCCAAGTTCGGCGGCTTTGGTAACGTGCGCTCTGCCGGCCGCGTGCAGACGCCGACGCTCGCCCTGGTGGTCGAGCGCGAGCGCGAGCGCATGGCGTTTGTGCCCGAGGACTATTGGCAGATTCGCGGCATGGGTGCCGCGCAGGGCGCTGTCGAGGACGACCGCTTTAAGATCGCGCACAAGACGGCGCGTTTTACCGACAAGGATGCTGCCGAGACGGCGTACGGCCATGTCGACGGCGTTACGACGGCAACCGTCGCCGCGGTGACCAAACGCTCGCGCAAGCAGCAGCCGCCCACGCCGTTTGCGACCACCTCGCTGCAGGCTGCCGCCGCGGCCGAGGGCATCTCGCCTGCGCGTACGATGCGCATCGCCGAGTCCCTCTACATGGCCGGTCTCATCAGCTACCCGCGTGTCGACAATACCGTGTACCCTGCGACGCTCGATCTGGGCGCCGTGGTGAGCGACCTGGCAAAGATCAACCCGGCGCTGGCGCCCGTGTGCAAAAAGGTGCTTGCCGGTCCTATGAAGCCCACGCGCGGCAAGGTCGAGACCACCGACCACCCGCCTATCTATCCCACGGGCGAGGGCGACCCATCCACGCTCGACGGCGGCCAGCGCAAGCTCTACGACCTCATCGCCCGTCGCTTCCTGGCAACGCTTATGGGTCCCGCGACCATCGAGAACACCAAGCTCGAGCTCGACGTCAACGGCGAGCCGTTCGTGGCCTCGGGCGACGTGCTCGTGACCCCTGGCTTCCGCGAGGCCTATCCGTACGGCCTTAAGCGCGACGAGCAGATGCCGCCGCTGGAGCAGGGCGATACGGTCGACGTGTTCGACATTAAGTTCGAGGCCAAGCAGACCGAGCCGCCCGCGCGCTACAGCCAGGGCAAACTCGTGCAGGAGATGGAGAAGCGCGGCCTGGGTACCAAGTCCACGCGTGCGAGCATCATCGAGCGCCTGTATGCCGTGCGCTACCTCAAAAATGATCCCGTTGAGCCGAGCCAGCTGGGCATCGCCATCATTGACGCGCTGACGCAGTTTGCCCCGCGCATCACGAGCCCCGATATGACCAGCGAACTCGATGGCGACATGACCCGCGTGGAGCGCGGCGAGGATACCGAAGAGCATGTCGTGACGCACTCGCGCGCGCTGCTGGCCGGTGTGCTCGACGAGCTGCTCAAGCACACGCAGGAGCTGGGCGACGCCATCAGCGACGCCGTCACGGCCGATGCGCGCGTGGGCGCCTGCCCCAAGTGCGGCAAGGACCTTGTTGTGAAGACGAGTGCCAAGACCCGTGGCAGCTTTATCGGCTGCATGGGCTGGCCCGACTGCGACGTGACCTATCCGGTGCCGAGCGGCGTCAAGGTAAGCCCGCTCGAGGGCGAGGCGGCCGTGTGCCCCGAGTGCGGCGCGCCGCGTATCAAGTGCCAGCCGTTCCGCCAGAAGGCCTTCGAGATTTGCGTGAACCCCACGTGCCCCACTAACTACGAGCCCGACCTTAAGGTGGGCGAGTGCAAGGTGTGCGCCGAGGCAGGACGCCATGGCGACCTGATCGCGCACAAGAGCGAAAAGAGCGGCAAGCGCTTTATCCGCTGCACCAACTACGACGACTGCGGCGTGAGCTATCCACTGCCGGCGCGTGGCAAGCTCGAGGCGACGGGCGAGACCTGTCCCGAGTGCGGCGCCCCCATCGTGGTGGTCAACACGGCGCGCGGCCCGTGGCGCATCTGCGTCAACATGGACTGCCCGACCAAGGAGAAGAAGCCCGCCCGCGGCCGCAAGACCACGACCAAGGCGAGCACGGCGAAGAAGACCACTGCGGCCAAAAAGACTGCTGCCAAGAAGACGACCGCCAAAAAGACGACGGCCAAGAAGTCGACTACCAAAAAGACCGCTGCCGACAAGTAGCCGAGCACATATCCGAGCACATATAGACACGGTGGGGCCGGGGGCGC
>CABUZE010000030.1 GCA_902495955.1 uncultured Collinsella sp.
CATTTCGGATGCGCTTGTCGGCAAGCGCATCAAAGTTACGGCGAACGCCCTCGACAACACCGTTGAGTGGGTTTCGCCCGACAGCGTTACCGCGGCGGGGGAGTATAACCTGCTGCGCGTGACCACTACGCCGCAGATCAATAGCGATTCGACCCATCTCGTCTCGGGTGATAGCGTCAAGGCGACGGCGCAGGCTAAGCGCGCCGACGGTTCGGCCACCAACGGCATCGACGTCACCGACCAGGCGACTGTTGCCTGGTATGCGGCGGACGATGCGAAGGCTCCGGAGGCCGACTGGACGCTTCTGTCCGATATGTCGGGCGCCACGGCAACGGTTTCGGCTTCTGCAGCGGGCAAGTATCTGAAGGCTGTCGCCACGAGCGGCGACTCGACGGTCGAGCTCGTCTCTGCCAACAAGGTTATCGCCGCGGGCTCGCTCGAGGCCGCAGTCCAAAAGCTCAACGATGCCAATAAGCAGATCGCTGTTGATTACAGCACCAAGGGCGGCAACGTCAACGATGTTCTGAAGGCGCAGCTTGCCGACCTGGGCTTTACCGACGTTGACGTTAAGGTCTCCGAGGGCGGCGTTACCTTTAATGCCGAGGATGCCAAGGCCACGGTCGGCATCTCCGACGCTCAGGATAAGACCAACGGCGATGTGTTGTTCTTTTAGTTGTACACCTAGTTCTACACCGGTTACAACATCGACGGTCTGCGTAACGCCGATGTGGCGTTTGAACTGTCGCGCGATGGCAAGACCGAGTATTACCTGCCCAACAAGTCCGTGCAGGTTGCTTGGGACGAGGCTCGCGTTCAGCAGATGCTTGACGATGCAGCCGAGCAGATTGCCATCGGTTACGCTGCGGGTGATTCGGCTGAGTCCGTCACGTCCAACCTCACACTTCCGTACCGCGCAGGCTCCAAGAGCAAGTTCGAGGTTAGCTGGAAGAGCTCCGACGGCGATGCCATTTGGCCTTCCGGCTATGGCTGGAGCGACTACACCGGCAAGGTGACGCGCGCATCGAGCGATCGCGAGGTTACGCTGACCGCGACGGTCTCGTTTGTAAGCGGTGGCCCGTCTGACGTTAAGGGCGCGCACGACTTTACGGTGACCGTCAAGGGTGATTCCGAGAAGGTCGCCGCCGACAAGAAGGCGCTTCAGGAGAAGGTCGATGCGGCCTTTACCTACGACAATATCAAGTACTCCGGCACCGAAACGGTTGCCAACAAGGATGGCCTGACCGCCGACCTGCAGATGCCGCGCACGAGCACGCTCAATATCGACGGCAAGTACTACAAGGTTGAGTATTCCGCCAGCACCGATGACATCACGTTCAACGGCTACAAGGGCACGGTCTACCAGCCGCTGCCGGGCGACGGGACGGCGAAGACCAAGATCACCCTCACGGTGACCGATAAGTCCAACGCCGAGGTCACGGCAAGCAAGACCCTCGATTTTGCGATTGCCCCGCAGGATCAGGGCGAGCTCGATACCGAGCTTTCTCTTATGGAAAAGGCGAAGGCTGGCTATGCTGCCGCCATTCTGAATGGCCAGGACGCCAATGCCGTTTCGGCGGACATGCACGCGTTCCAGAAGGCTTACCTTGATGCCGACGGCAACCTTGCCTGGAGCTACAACAAGGCAACGACCGATTCGACCGACTTGGGCGTCGTGCCGGTCGATCTGCCTGGCTATGACGCGATGTCCGGGCAGGATTGGCGTCTGTTTAAGTCGAGCAACAGCTCTATTGTCTCCGCAGAGAATCTCAAGGTCACGCAGCCGCAGTACAACACGAAGGTTGTCGTTTCCTCGCGCCTGACGAGCGAGAAGTACGCTCGCTATGCCGAGCGCTATCCCGACAATGCCGCGTATGCCAAGCTTGCCAACCAGGACGTATCGGCAACGTTGACGGTCGTGGGCACGAGTGGTCAAAACAGCCCCGAGGTCACAGCGACGTGCTCCGTCATTGGCATCGATGCCAAGGGCAAGCAGCAGACGTGGGCTGCCGCTTCGCAGTACACGCTCAAGAACGGCTCGACGGCCGCCGATCTTTCCGAAGAGCTCTTTAAGCAGGCCGGTCTCAAGGCCGACTACGACCCCAATGGTTCTTGGGGCTGGGTGCTCAATTCTATTACGTCGCCTTTCGAGCCGGATCGTACTCTTGCATACGACCATGCTACGGGCGCCTATTGGCAGCTGTTCATCAACGGCGTCGCTGCATCGGTGGGCGCTGGCAACCACAAGCTCGAGGCGGGCGACTCTGTCGTCTGGTGCTACTCGAAGTACGGCGACGCTGCACCCACCGACCGGCTTTCGGTAAGCTGCACCGTTGTCGGTCAGGACGCTTCGGGTGCTCAGCAGACGTGGGCGCAGCCTACGACTGCACTGGTGGAAGAGGGCGCAACTGCCGCCGATCTTTCCGAGCAGGTCTTTAAGCAGGCCGGTATTGGCGCCGACACGGGCAAGGGCTCGTACGGTTGGTTCCTCAATTCTCTGACGTCACCGTTCAATAAGAACGTGACGCTTTCGACCGAGCAGGTTAACGAGAGTACCTGGAAATACTGGCAGTTCTTTGTCAACGGCAAGAAGGCCAATGTCGGCGCAGGCAACTACACGCTCAAGGCCGGCGATGAGATTACCTGGGTCTATGGTTCCGATGGCACCATGCCCGGTCAAGTTTCTGTCTCGATGGAGATCATCGGCAAGAAGGGCGATAAGGCACAGCGCTGGACCGATCCTTCGACGCAGGTGTTTGTTGAGGGCACGACGATCAAGGACGCCACTGCCGCCTACTTTGATGCTTTGGGCATTGAGTCCGTGATGCTCAATGATGGGGGCTATTGGAATGTCCATAGTCTCGTGTCCCCGCTTGATGGCACCAAACTGACGGGCTCCTGGTCGTTCTTTGTTAACGGTGTTCCCGGACCCCAACTCGATAGTGACTACGTTGTCAAATCGGGCGACACGATTGTCTGGGCTTATGCTGCTGGCGATACGGTTCCCAATCCCGACGAGGTCGTAGTCAATCCGAGCGCCCCGCGTCCGTCCGGTTGGAAGTCCGATTGGGATGGCAAGTCCAATGCGGCGGTCGAGAACGTTTCGACGCCTACGGGTGCGCTAGCGAGCTCTTGGACGTTCGATTGGAAGGCGTATTCTGGTTCGGCGTATCCCAACGCGAGTGAACCTATCGTCGTGAACGGTAACGTGTATCTTGCCGTCAACAACCGTTTGCTAAAGATTGACGCCGAGTCGGGCAAGGTCCTTGACGAGTCGAATCTTAAGAAAGCGGTCGGTTACACCTCGCGCCCGATTTATGCGAACGGTTTGGTTATCGTTCCGCTTGACGGCGGTGCGGTCCAGGCCCTGACGGCTGACGCGCTCACAACGGTTTGGGTCACTGACTCCGTGAACAAGACTGCTCAGTCGAATTCTCAGCTGACGGTTGATGGCAATTACCTTTATGTCGGCACCGTTGATGTCGACTATGGAAAGGGTACGTACAATAACGGCCACCTGACGCGCATTAACATGCTGACAGGTGCTGTTTCCTGGCAGCATGTCAATGCCAATGAGGGCTATTACTGGACAGGCGCGACGGTGGGTGATGACTTTGTCTTGGGTCCCACCAGTGCCGGTACCGTCGAGATGCTCAGCAAGTCTTCGGGCGATGTGCTCGGAAGTGTTTCGGTTGGATCGATTGTCAACTCCACTTGCGTGCTTTCGGCTGACGGCAGCCATGCCTATCTCATCTCGCGCGACGGCAAGCTGCACGTGTTGGCGATTTCTGATGGCGACTCACGTGATGCGGATGCCGCTTCGCGTATTACCGAGGAGCGTGTAGTTGACCTTGGCCTTACTGGCTGCGCGTGTGTGCCTACGACGTATGATGGCAAGCTGATTGTTGGCGGCGAGGTTGCTGGCGGCTCTGCGCTAGCGATTATTGATCCGGCCAGCGACTTTGAAACGACGCTGGTTTCGTCTGCTGATGGCACTGCGCTTCCCACTGGTGGCATCAAGGGCGCTCCGCTGGTGAGCGTCCAGGGCGAAGACGCGTATGTCTACTTCACGGTTAACTACGGCGAGAGCCCTGATTTCGTTAACTACACCTCGGGCGGTGGCGTATATCGATACAAGAAGGGTGACGCTGGGGCTTCTGGTGTGTTTAGCGCAACAGGCCACAACAACTACTGTGACTCGCCAATCGCTTGTGATGCCCAGGGCAACTTGTACTACATCAACGACTCTGGCACGCTGTTCAAGCTGAATGCTGGCGTTAAGGTTTCGTTTAGCGCTGGCGAGGGGTCCAAGGTCGATTTTCAGACTACGGCCGCCAACGGCTCTATCGCCAAGCCTGCCGATCCGACACGCGAGGGTTATACCTTCGCTGGTTGGTATACCGACGAGGCTTGTACGGAGGCGTATGACTTTAGCGCTGCGGTGACGGCCGATATGACGCTGTATGCCAAGTGGGTCAAGAATGCCGTTAACCCTGGCGGTAACGGTGGCTCTGGCTCCAATGGTGGCTCGGGTAATGCCGGTGCTGGTTCTGGCTCCGGTAACGGCACAAACGGCCAGCAGACTGGCGGTGCTGTTGCTCCGGGCCAAAAGCCGGTGTCCACCACGACCAAGACCGAGACCAAGGACGGCAAGGATTCCAAGAAGGATTCCGACAAGTCCGACAAGAAGGACAGCGAGAAGTCTGATAAGAAGTCCAGCAAGTCCGGCTCCAAGTCCGATACGGGCGCGGCCGCCGCGACTACCGCTAAGAAGTCCGCTGAGGCTCCCGCGCAGCAGTCTGGCTTCAATCCGCTTGCCATCGTCGGCGTTGCGGCTGGCGTGATCGGTCTTGCCGTCATCGGCGTGTTCGTATTCACCAAGCGTCGGTAGGTGAGGGCTATGTCCAATAAGCCGCAGGACGCCGACTCCAAACAACCCGACTCGTCGTTCATTCAGCTCGACGATGCAAAGCAAAAGGGCGCCGCTTCGGCGGCGTCCGCCCCTCGGCGCAAGGCACTGCTTGGCGCTCTGACGGCCGGCTGCATCGTTTTGATCGTTGTGTCGCTGGGTTTTGTCTATCCCTCTGACGGCAGTGCATGGTCCATCGATTGGATCGCGCGGGCTGTGACAGGGGAGAGCGTCGTTGCCAAGTGTGCGTCGGTTTCCGGCTCGACTACCGCTTCGGGCAAGGCTGCGCCCAAGGACTCCAAATCTTCGGACAATGCGAAGGACGGGTCGAAGGATTCGGATGAATCTGATTCCAAGGACAAGTCTGAATCTTCGGACAAGAAGTCTGACAAGGATTCGAAGGAGAAGAAGTCCGAAGGCAAGGGCGGCAAGAAGTCCAGCAGCACGTCTGCCGGACAGGGCTCGGAATCCGCTGGTGGATCGAGTTCTTCTTCGGGCAGCGGCTCGGCGTCCGGCGGTGGGTCTGCATCCAACAGCGGCAACGCCTCTGCGGGCAATCAGGACGGCTCGCAGCAGCCTGGCTACGTCACGGTAACGGTCTCGGTCACATCGAGCGCTGTGGGCAATCCTGTGTCTTCTAGTGGTACCTTCACCTTTAACGAGGGCGCAACCCCTTACGACGCGCTGTGTGCGTTGGGACTTTCTATCAATGCGCGCCCTTCGTCGTATGGTACCTATGTCGCCGCTATTGGCGGTCTGGCCGAGAAGGAGCACGGCGGCAAGAGCGGCTGGATGTACTCCGTTAACGGCACAACGCCCATGACGGCCTGCAGTAACTACGTTCTCTCCAATGGCGACAACGTCGTTTGGTATTACGTAACGGGCTAAATGCCTCGAAATAACGCGCCAAACGGGCGGTTCGGACCAACATCCGAGCCGCCCGTTTTTAATACGGATGGGATGGGGTTCCCAATCGAGGCTCAACCGGAAAATGCATCCCACTCTGAAGGCGAATTCCGAGACACGGTTTCCGCATCAGCATCCATTGGGAAAGCACATCCCGTTCTGCTGACTGATTCCGGGACGCAGCTTCCGCTAGGACGGCGTTGCGGAAGCTGCATCCCATTCTGAGGCTGCAATCTGGGATGCAGTTTCCGCGTGACGCCCCTAGGGAAACTGCGACTCATTCCGGCGCTGTAGCCCGCCTCGTACGCTTTCCTCGGCAGGCTCTGCAAACAAAAAACCGGTTGGAACGAGAATTCCAACCGGTTATACCTTCAAGCAAATGTCGAACAAACTACGACTGCGCGCCCTCGAGGAATAAGCGACGGCTAAAGTAGTTGTACCAGGTGACCAGGAACGTGGCGATGGCCTTCATGGCCTGGTAGCCGATGCTCAAAAACGTGACGCCCACAAACATGTACAGGTCGTTGAGGCCCAAACCAATCACCGACAGGATGGTGAAGATCGTGAACTCGCGCTTGCGGCTCATGCCCTCGCGATGGTCGAACACGTACTTCATGCTGAGCCAGTAGTTAACCACGACGGATGTGATAAACGAGATCGTGGTGCTCATCAAAAATTCGAGGTGGAACAGCTCGACGAGTGCAATGAGCATGCCCCAGTCGATGCCAAAGGAGATAAGACCCACGACAGCGAACTTGAGGAACTGCTTGGTATGAGGTTGTGCCAGTGCCTTGCGCACGTAATCACATCCAATGCGTTGACGAATCGAGCAGAGGATACTTTAGAGCTTTTGCATGGGAAACGTAAGGTCTTTGCCAAGAACTATACGAACTCGTCAAATTTGCAAGAGACAATCCGCAAACGTTGCAAATCCATCCGTAAACGAGCAAGGCCCACGAACAACGCAGCGCTCGACGTACGTCGTCCGTGGGCCCCGTAGTGCAACGAGGAGGCTGGGCTACTTGGTTTCGTCTCCCTCCAGGAAGATCTTTCGGGTCACAAAGTTGTAGACCATAACAAGCGCGGTGGCGCAAATCTTGGCGATATTGGCCTCGAGCCCCAGGCCGGCGTTGAGGGCCAGCACGATACCGTCGTTGAGCGCCAAGCCGATCACGGACAGCACGACAAAGATGATGAACTCGCGGCGGCGGCTCATGCCCTCCTTGTGCGCAAACACGTACTTCATGCTCGCGACGTAGTTAAAGATGAGCGAGACGATAAAGCCGCTGGTATTGGCGATCAGGATGTTAAGGCCCAGGCCGTAGTGGAGCAGATTCATGATGCCAAAGTCGATGACCGTGGCGACGACGCCGACGACGCCAAACTTCATGATCTGCGCAAGGAGCTTTTGCATGGTACCTGCCTTAGGGTGGCGCCGGAGCGCCGCGGGGATGACAAACTCAGCAAGTTTAGCCAATCCCCGCGGGTGGAGCTAGACGCGCTCCTCGATAGCACCGTTTCTATATGCATCGAGCAGTTGGCGTAGGTCCTGGATCTGGCTGCGGATCTTGGCACCGGTATCGGTGTCGCTCACCATGCGGCGGCGGTCGGCCTCGTCAAAGCGGTTGGTCTCGCTCTCGATGTCCACGTTGCGCGTGAGCGCTTCGGCAACCGTGGTAAAGGCCCGGTGCGACTTGAGGCGGCAGCCGCGCGAGCTCGAGATGAGCGTGTAGCCGGCGATGCCCGTCTTGGGATGGTAGGCGCGGCAGAAGCCGCCATCGATGACCAGCAGCTTGCCCTCGGCGCGGATGGGTTGCTCGCCCTTGGTAGTTTTAACGGGTGTGTGGCCGTTGATGATGTGGCCGGTCGGCGAGCAGGCCATGGGGGCAACGCCGAACTCGCGCATGATGTCGTCGCAGACCGAGGGCGACTTGGTAAGCGTAAAGTACGGGTCCATCGGCTCGGCCCAGGTGCTCTTATCGGCGATATAGGCGCGCTCAAAGGTACGCACCAGGCGTCCGCTGGCGGGTGAGTTAAAGCCGATCCACAGGTACCACATCCAGTCGAGGGCGTCGCGGTCGCCCACGCGCCAGGCGCGGCGGGCGATGCGGTCGCAAAAATCGAGATAATCGCGGCCGGCGTGCCAGGTACCCAGGCAGTTCATGCTGCTAAAGGTGCCGTCTTCGTTGAGCGGCACGCAGCCATGGAACAGCAGGTTGCCGTTGGTGACCTTGTACATCGAGCCGTGGGTGTAGAGGAAATCGATATGGCGATGCAGATGATCGGCGGTGACAAACTCGGACACAAGCTTGTCGATGATGTGTTGCTCCTGGGGCGTGAGCGTGTAGGGGTCCGCCGGATCGACGGTGGGGAAGTCGTTGGTCGTGAGCGGCCATACACTGCCGTCGGCAAGCGTGACCGTGCCGGCGTCGTGGTCGATCTTGTCGAGCAGCAGGCGGTCGGTCATGTCGAACTCGGG
>CABUZE010000031.1 GCA_902495955.1 uncultured Collinsella sp.
CCCTCCTGGTGGCCAGTCAGAAGCCGACACACGCCTTGGCCTCGTCCGCGTGCTCGGAGCTCTCGGCAACGGCACCCGGATACACGATGGGCTTGTGCGAATCCTCGGGACACACAAAGGCCTCCTCGATGCCGTCGTAGCGGAAGATATCGGAGCTGTAGACAAAGCCAGCCACGCAGTCGCCCGTGGACACATAGGCGGCGGCGGTACCAACTTTGTCTGCCAGTGCGACCTTGTCGGCGATCTCGGGCGCATACTCGCCGTCGTCGCCCTCGGTGCCGGTATAGAGGCCCACGGAAGCCAGCGCCTGGTTGGCGTACGTGCCGGCGGGGACGGTCTTAGCGTCGCCAATGGCGATCTTGCCGTCCAGATTCGCGACGTCGGCAATGGCCTCGACCTTGGTATCGGAGCCCTCGGCGCGAACGATCACAAGGTCGTTGACAAACATGTCCTCGCGGGTATCGGTATCGACGAGCTCAGCGGTCTCGGCATCATCCATGGTGCCCTTGGAAGCGGTGATGAGCACGTCGACCGTGGCGCCGGCGCGCATCTGCTCGACAAGGTCGCCGGACGCTTTGAACTGCGTGTCGGCGAAGGTGGTGCCGGTCTGGTCGGCGTAGAGCTCCTGGACCTCGGGAAGGGCCTTCTCGAGGGAGTTAGCAGCAAAGACCTGCAGCTCGACGGTTTCCTTCTTGGAAGAGGCCTTGGCGGAGCCGGCATCGGATCCGGCCGGCTCGGACGTCTTGCTGCCCGAGCAGCCAGCAAGACCAAGGCCGGCAGCGGCGACAGCAGAAAGCGAGACAAAACCGCGGCGAGAAACCAAATCGAACATATTCAACCCTTTCGGACCTTATGCCCGGGCACCCCACCGCGGGCTTTAATCTGCAATCAGATTATACTTCTGCGCGAATAATGATAGTGAGAAATTATTCTCACCAGAGAATATAGTTTCGAGTTAGCGTGCACCTCGGCGTCGCTTCGGCGGAAAACAAAGGCGGAGCAGCCGGTAGTGTCGAAAAAGTTGGTGTAAGGGCCCTTGCGGCCCCTGTGTCCGATATCCGGAATCAGTTGATATCCTAGGCCGCCTCCACGCTGTCGGCAAGTTCCAGGCTGGATTCGATCATCTTCCTGGCCGCCTTCTCCAGCTCCGCCCAGTCGTGCTCGCCCGCGGCACCCATTCTGAACGCGGCGTCATGCATCTCGGCCATCTTCCTCTCCGAGAAGTAGCGCGAGCCGGACCATGTCTCGGCCTGGTCGCACATGACGGCGCCCACGAGCCTGAGCAGCGAACTCTCCGACGGGAAGACCTGCACCACGCGCGAGCGGCGCTTGATTTCCCTGTTGGCGCGCTCCTGCACGTTGTTGGTGCGCAGGCGCTTCCAGTGCGACGGCGGGAAGTCCAGGTACGCGAGCGCGTCGGGCTCCGCCTCCTCGAGCACCCTCGCCGCCCTCGGGCAGCACCCCTCCAGCATCTCGCACGCCGCGTGGTACATGGCCACGGCGGTGGCGGCGTCCCCGGCGCGGAAGACCGAGGAGACGATGCGCCCCACGCGGCGCCTCAGCTGCCAGGAGCCGGCCTCGCGCATGCAGTCGCGCATCAGGTGCACCGCGCAGCGCTGCCAGGCCGCCCCCTGGAAGACCTCGCCTACGGCCCTGACCAGGCCCCCGTGGGCATCGGATACGACGAGCTCGGTGCCGGTCGCGCCGCGGTCGCGCAGCTTCCGCAGGAAACCGAGCCACGATTCGTAGGACTCCGTGTCCACCACGGACACCCCCAGCACCCGCCTCCAGCCGGACTCGTCGCAGCCTATCGCCGTGACCACCGCGGTCGAAGCCACGCGGCCCCCGCGGCGGCACTTGACGTAGGTCGCGTCGAGCCAGATGTAGGGTATCGCGCGCGCATCGAGCGGCCCCTCCGCGAGGTCGGCTATCTCGGCGTCGAGGGTCGCGGCGATCGCGCTCACTCGGTCCCTGCCGAGCCTCTCGATGCCCATCTTCTCGGCTATCCTCTGCACCTTCCTGGTGCTGGTGCCGGTGGCGTACATCTCGGCCACCGCCGCGACGAGCGCGCGGTCGACGCGCTGGTAGCGCTCGAGGACGTCCTCGGGGAAGAAGCTGCCCGTCCTGAGCTTGGGGATTCTCAGGTTGAGCGTGCCCACGCACGTCTCGAGCGTGCGGTTGCGGTAGCCGTTCCTGCTGTTGGCCCCCTCGCCGCAGAGCTGGTCGGCCTCCTCGTCCATGATGGCGTTGACCACCTGCTCGGCGAGCAGCCTGAGCAGCGACTGGATGTCGACCATCCCGTCGGTCGACCTCGGGATGGCGGCCTTATCCGGCATCGCGTCTGCTAATATCTCCATAGCGGTCCCTGTCCTTTCCCAGAACCTGTGTTATGTAGCAATTCCGGATTCTAGGACAGGGGCCGCTTGCGTTTGGCGGTCAGCCGTCGGCGCGCTTACACCAACATTTCCGACGCGATCGAGCAGCCCGTAAGGTCGCTCCGCCGCAGGTAGTGCGCTTATTTGGCGTGTCCGCCGCCCGCCGTCATCTGGGCCGCATGTTCCAGCTGGTCCGCTATGGCGTCCCAGCTTTCGCGGGCGGCCT
Source organism: uncultured Collinsella sp. (assembly GCA_902495955.1). Taxonomy (GTDB): domain Bacteria; phylum Actinomycetota; class Coriobacteriia; order Coriobacteriales; family Coriobacteriaceae; genus Collinsella. The sequence goes on from CABUZE010000031.1 coordinate 2,602, forward strand.
TCGTGGAACCGGGAAAGTTTACGACAAGTGTATGACCTCGTTGCATGCAAATAGCGCGCGAGAGCATGGCGCGGCGCGTCTTGGTCATCGAGTATGCGCGAATCGCCTCTGCAATACCCGGCACATCGCGGTCGCAGACGGCATGCGTCGCCTCGGGCGTCACATCGCGCATCGAAAGACCCGTGCCGCCGCAGGTGAGCACGACATTGGCGTGGCACTCATCGGCGGCTTCCACAATGGCATCACCGATCTCGCTGACGTCGTCGCGCACGACCACATGTGAGGCGACCGTCCAGCCCTGCGCCTCGACAAGTTCCTCGAGTGCGGCTCCGGCCTCGTCCTGGGCTAGATCGCGCGTATCCGAGCACGTCACGATCGAAAACTTCAACTCCATAGCGATCCTCCTATAGCACCGTTCCCTCAGGCAGGTCGACGCGCACAACGTCCACGGCATCGCCCGCCTTGAGCTCGCACGGTCCTTCGTCAATACGCAGTAGACAGTTGGCCCGCTGCATCGTGCCGAGCAGCGCCGAATTCTGCGTCTTGGCCTCGGTCACCAACAGCTCACCGGTCTCGGGGTCACGCAAAACCGTGGCGCGATCGAAGAAGCGCCGGTCCTGGCGCTTCTTCACGCCGTGCGTCAATATCGCCTGCTGCACGGGACGCGTGCCCTCGGCAAAGCCGCGCATCTTGCGGATCGCCGGACGGGCAAGCATCTCAAAGCCCACATACGCCGCCGCGGGATTGCCCGAAAGCCCCAGGTAGGGCTTACCCCCGAGCAAGCCAAACGTGATGGCCTTGCCCGGACGCATCGAGATGCGGTCAAACAGTACCTCGCCCTCGCGCTTGACCAGCGCCGTCACATAGTCGTAATCGCCCGCCGAGGCGCCACCGCTCGTAATGACAAAATCGCACTCCTGCACGGCGCGATGCACCAGCTCGGCAATCGCCTGCTCATCGTCGGGCGCGATGCCGTAGAACACGGGCTCGGCTCCCGCATCGAGTGCCTCGGCCATCAACGCCGAGGAGTTGGAATCGCGAATCTGACCGCGCGCTGGCAGTTCACCCGGCGCGACCAGCTCCGTGCCCAGCGAGATGATGCCCACACGTGGGGCGGCGTGCACCTTCACGTTCGCGTATCCGGCGCTTGCCAGCAAGCCGGCGCCGGCCGGAGCCACGACCTCGCCGGCGTGCATCACAACATCGCCGGCATGGGCCTCCTCGGCGGCAGAGCGAACGTTCTCCCCTACCTTGGCAGGCGCCGAGAAGCGAACGTGCGAGCCCTCGTTGCCGTCGCCATCGAGCACGTCGACAACCTCGTATTTCACTACGGCGTCGGCACCCTCGGGCACCGGCGCGCCCGTCATAATGCGGACCGTCTCGCCCACGCCGATTGCACCCTCAAACACATGGCCCGCGGCCTCGTGCCCTACGACGGAGAGCGTCACCGGAGTGTCACCGGTGGCTGCAGCAAGATCAGCTGCGTGCACGGCATAACCGTCCATGGCGCTGTTGGCAAACGGTGAAATGTCGATATCGGCCACAGCATCCTCGGCCAAGGGAAAACCAGCCGCCTGCCACACGGGAATCTCGACGAGATCGGTCGGAGCAACGTGCGACAGGACAATCGACTGCGCGTCCTCCAACGGAATGAGTTTCTCTGCCATATGCACCTCTTAATGCCACGGCGCACAACAGGGGCGCCGATTCTTTATGCTTTTCTCAGTATAATCCCCCGACGCACGACCGCGACTCGGCCTGAACCCGCAAATACACCTGTCGGTTGCAGGCCGCGAAACAGAATGGAAACCAACCCACCGGCTCGTCGCGTTTGCCGCGTTTTATAATGCTTGCGTTGCAACCTAAAAGAGGAACGTATGGCTTTTACCGACAAACCCGAAAGCGCAAACGAAGCGCAGGATCATTCCCAGTCGCTCGACGACGGCGGCTTTTTCTCCCTGAACGACGTTATTATGGCCGGCAGGCAACAGCTCACCCGCTCCGAGCAGCTCTTGGCTGCCGACACACGCCGCAACGCCCGCAACCTGTTTGCAAGCGCCAAACTGCTCGCGCTCGTCGTCATCGTCTCGCTCGCCATGGGTGTTGCCGCTTGGGCATTTTTGGCCTCGCTGAATATCGCGACCGATTATCGCGAGCACCACGTGTGGATTTACGCATTGCTTCCCGTTGTGGGCGTTGCCACCGCATGGGTGTACAAAAACCACGGCCTTGCCGCCAAACGAGGTAACAACCTGGTCATCGACTCCGCCCTGGGCACACGCCTTATCCATATGCGCATGGCCGTCCTCACCTTCGTCTGCTCCACACTCACGCACCTAACAGGCGGATCGGCCGGCCGCGAGGGCGCCGCGGTGCAGATTGGCGGCACCATCGCCAGCAACATCTCGCGCCTCACCCACCTCAAAAAGCATGACCACCACGACCTCATGCTCGCCGGCATCTCGTCGGCCTTTGGCGCCGTATTCGGTTCACCCCTCGCCGGAGCCTTCTTTGGCATGGAGATGTGCTTTATCGGCAAGATCGACTACACCGCGGGCATCTACTGCCTGGTCGCCTCGTTTACCGGCTACTTTACATCACTTGCCCTGGGTACCGAGTACGAAGCGAATGTCATCGCCAGCGTTCCCGCTATGACGCCCACAACGGTCGTCATCGTTGTTATCAGCGCCATCATCTTCGGTCTGACGGCACGCCTCTTTGCCTGGTCGGTTCGAACCGTCAAGAGCCTGTACGGTCGTTTTATCACCAACTATATTGCTCGCGCACTCGTGGGCGCGCTCGTAGTGCTCGCGGCCTACGCGATGCTCGACGCCTGGAAGTATGCCGGCCTTGCCACCTGGCTCTCGGGTGCCGGGTTCGCCGGTAACACGACCCTTGCCGACGCAGCCATCAAGCTCGTGGTGACGGCGCTCACCCTGGGCGCCGGCTTCCAAGGAGGCGAGGTCACGCCCCTGTTTGGTATCGGTGCGGCGCTCGGCGGCTGGATCGGTTGCCTCGTCGGAATCGACCCCAGCTTTCTGGCAGCGCTGGGTATGCTCGGCGTGTTCTGCGCCGGCCTCAACGTGCCCATCACCACCTGCATGATGGCCATCGATCTGTTCCACGGCACGGCCGCCGGGTTCTTTGTCATCGTGGCCTTTATCAGCTATCTCGTCGGCGGCCACCGCGGCGTGTACCCCGCCCAGCGCATTATCTCACCCAAGCGTCGTTCGCTTATTGTGGATGAGGGCGGTACGGTAGCGGATGCTATCGAGCGCCACAACGACCTGATAGAGTAGACGTAAGTATTCGCCGTGCAGCCACAATCGGGGGCAATTCGACCTGAGCGCGACCGCACCGTCACGTCATACGCCGGGAGTCGCCCCATGCACGTAACTGATTTTGGTCGCACGCTCATCATCGCCAACCCCGCCGCCCAGTCGGGTGCGGCGCGCGAGGTCGCTGAGCGCCTGCAGCGCTTTTTGGACATGACCGCGCGCGCATCCCAGTTTGACTTGGTGCTGACCGAACGCGCGGGGCATGCCAAGGAGCTTGCCGCACAGGCTCAGGGCTACCGCACGGTTATCGCACTCGGCGGCGACGGCGTGATCCACGAGGTCGTCAATGGCTTGATGGCGCAAGAAGAGGCGATTCGACCGGCGCTTGCCGTCCTGCCCGTAGGCTCCGGCAATGATTTTGCCCAAACACTCGGCATCGACGATTTCTCCGGCAAGGATTTTGGCGCGCTGCTCACCTGCGAGCTGCAGCATCAGGACATCGGGCGCATTCGCTCGTGGAGCCCTGCAAGCGGCAGCGGCGAGGCTGCCGCTGAGTACTACGACCAGACGCTTTCGGTCGGCATCGATGCCGCCATCGGCCTTGGCACCACCGAGCTGCGCAAAAAGACGGGCCTCGCCGGCGCTCCGCTCTACACTCTTTCGGGACTTGAGCAGTTTGGCCTGCGCTATCGCAACTACCCCATGACCGTCAGCTTTGACGGCGCGCCCGCCGAGCGCGTAAGGGCGATTATCATGGCGATTCAGCTGGGCCCCACCTATGGTTCGGGCTATCGCATCTGCCCCGACGCCGACCCGTGCGACGGCATACTCGACGTCTGCTACGCCTGCGGTCCCGTCCCTCGTGCGGTTGCCCTGCCCATGTTTCTTTCGGCCAAGGACGGCCACCATACCAAGCTGCCGCCGGTTCGCATGCGTCGTTGCCGTCATGCCGAGCTCACGTTCGAGGAGCCCGACTACCCCATCCAAGCCGACGGCGAGCCCGTTGTCGCCTCGCGCATCGAGGTCGACGTCCTCGGTGGAGCCCTCCACGTCTGGCGCCCCACCCGCTAACCCCACCTAAGTTGCGGTGAAATAGGGACTGCTTATGCAGCTAAAGCCGCAAAACAGTCCCTATTTCACCGCAACTTATGAGGAGGCTATTCGTCGCTGCCTGGCTTACGACGGTTGGCCTTTTTAATCGCGTTGAAGTGCTTGTCGTTGAGCCTGCGCTGGCGCGATCGCTGTGGCACCTTGGTCTTGACGCGACGGCGCGGCGGACGGCCACGACGCTCAAGCTCTGCCCTCAGCTTACGCAAACAGCAGCTACGATTCTGAAACTGGCTGCGGCTCTCGCGCGCCGTCACGGTAATCCCCGAAGGGATATGTTTCATGCGCACCGCCGAGTCCGTCGTGTTCACGCCCTGCCCACCCGGACCCGTCGCGCGAAACACCTGTACCTCGCAATCGCGCGCCAGCTCCTCGACCGACATCTCGGCAAAGCGCGCATACTCGCGCCAGCCCATCTTGTTCTCGTCCATATCAGCACCTCCCCTCATACAAAAAATGTGACAAAGGGACAGTCCCTTTGTCACATCGCATACCAATCGCTTGTGTTGCGCGCTTAGGCGAAGGTGATCTCGCCGTTCTCGCAGTCCATATCGGCGATACGGGCCAGGCTCTCAACGCGGAAGCCGCGTTTGCGGAGCTTGTCGCCGCCGCCCTGGAAGCCCTTCTCGACGGCGATGCCAATGCCGGCAACCTCGGCGCCCGCAGCCTCGCAGATCTTAATAAGACCCTCAAGCGCGCAGCCGTTGGCCAGGAAGTCGTCGATAATCAGGACCTTATCGCCCTCGGACAGGAAGCGCTTGCCCACGATGACCGGGTACTCCTTCTGCTTGGTAAAGGAGTAGATGGTCGTGGCATACTGCTCGCCGTCGAGGTTGATGGACTGTGCCTTCTTGGCAAAGACCACCGGCACGCCACCAAAATGCTGAGCCGCGATGCAGGCCATGCCAATGCCCGAAGCCTCGATCGTCAGGATCTTGTTGATCTCGACGCCCTCGAACAGACGGGCCCACTCGGCACCCATGTGGTCGAACAGCTCAACGTCGCACTGGTGGTTGAGGAAGGCATCAACCTTAAGGACGTTACCGGCCTTTACGATGCCGTCATGGCGAATACGATCCTCAAGCTCCTGCATGGCGCAACCCCTTCTCGCGGCAACGATGCCGCGCGATTAATAAACGTTGTTCGATAGTCTACCACGGACCGACCCCCGCCCGCCCCACAAGCCGTATCGCACCATAAAGCTGCAAGACCAGTAGATAGGCCCGGTCCGTGGCAAGCCTGCCCCCACAAGCTAATGGCGGGAGCGCATCCTCACCAAACGCAC
>CABUZE010000032.1 GCA_902495955.1 uncultured Collinsella sp.
CGGCAAACGAGATGCTCAGCATTCGGGCCACCTGATTAGAAGTTCCAACGCCATAGAAGTGCTCAAGGACGACAAGCGCCTCATGCGCCACAAACGTCTCGACCACATGCGGCGACTCCTCATAGCACCATTGCGTCAACGGTCCCTCACTCGTCTGCCGAACTACCAAACCACCCATACCCGACGGCTCGCACGTTACCAGCAGGTGCTGCCCACCCTCATCGCTCTGGAACAAAACAACCCTCTCATCGAACAGCTCCATCACATCCCCTTTCTCTTGCTCTTAGTTAGCAAAAGCATAGCAGGTAGATGCATGTACACAGAACACCTGTTCGTGTGTTTTCTATCGAGCTGTCCGCACGGCATGGTATAGCCGTACACAAAAAGGGCGCCCCTAAAAGGAGCGCCCTCGCAAATCACCTATGCAGCTAGTTTACGCGACCGGCTCGATCTTCTCGAGGCCGCCCATGTAGGGACGCAGAACCTCGGGGATCGTGATGGTGCCGTCGGCGTTCTGGTAGTTCTCCAGAATGGCAGCCATGGTACGACCAGCCGGCAGGCCGGAACCGTTAAGGGTGTGCAGGTAGCGCGAACCCTTGAAATTCTCGGAGTCGCGATACTTGATGTTGGCGCGACGGGCCTGGAAGTCGCCGCAATTGGAGCAGGAGCTGATCTCCTTGTAGGCGTTGTAGCTCGGCAGCCAAACCTCGATGTCGTAGGTCTGACGGGCAGAGAAGCCCAGGTCGCCGGTGCACAGGCTAATCACGCGATACGGCAGGCCCAGCTGCTGCAGCAGGTACTCGGCCTCGGCGGTCATGCTCTCGAGCTCCTCGTCGGACTCCTCCGGCTTGGCAAACTTGACCATCTCGACTTTGTCGAACTCGTGCTGGCGAATGATGCCGCGGGTGTCGCGACCAGCGGAACCGGCCTCCTCGCGGAAGCAGGGGGTGAAGGCAGTGTAGCGGCGAGGCAGAGTGTCGGCGTCCAGAACCTCACCGGCATGCAGGTTAGTCAGTACGACCTCGGCGGTAGGGATCAGGAAGTTGTCGCCCGAGACGTGATAGGCGTCGTCCTCAAATTTGGGCAGCTGGCCCGTGCCGAACATGGTCTGACGCTTGACGACGATGGGCGGCCACCACTCCTTGAAGCCACGGCTCGTGTGCGTGTCCAGGAAGAAGTTGATAAGGGCGCGCTCCAGGCGGGCGCCGGCGCCACCGAGAACGGTGAAGCGGCTGCCGGAGAGCTTGTTGCCACGCTCGAAGTCGAGGATGTCCAAATCGGTGCCCAGATCCCAGTGGGGCTTAAAGTCGAAGTCGAACTCGCGCGGGGTGCCCCAGCGGCGACGCTCGATGTTCTCGTCCTCGTCCTTACCGTACGGGGTAGCCTCGCACGGAATGTTGGGCAGGTGAGACATGAAGTCGTACTGCTCCTGCTCGAGAGCGGTACGGCGCTCGGCCAGACCGTCGATCTTCTCGTTGACGGCGCGCACGGCCTCCTTGGCGGCCTCGGCCTCGTCCTTCTTGCCCTCCTTCATCAGGGCGCCAATCTTCTTGGACTCGGCGTTACGCGTGGCCTGGAGCTCCTCGACCTCGGTGATGACGGCACGACGCTCGTCGTCGAGCTCAAAGAACTTCTCGCGATCCCAAGACGTCTGGCGATTTGCCATGGCGGTATCGATGGCATCGGGGTTCTCGCGAACAAACTTGATATCAAGCATTAGATCCTCCGGCGATATACATTCCACTTAGGTTGCAACCTTGTACATGTATGGGCAAGTATATACTTATGAGCGTTTACGACCCAACTCAACTACGCAAGAAGGCACCCAATGGACGCAGTTTTTTCCTTTTTGTTTGGCACCCGCACCGGTTTCGCCATCCTTTTCGCCGGCGGCATCCTGCTATTTGCGATTCTTGCCTTTGTGATGGAGAAGCGCACCCATAAAATGTATGTCGACCGCGGCCCCAAGTCCGAGGATGAGGAGGACAGCTTCTGGGACTAACCTGCCAAATAGAGACAGGCTTATTTTGGTCGGTTTTATCTGGGCAAACGCAAGCGCCCCGCAACTGGAATTGAGCCAGTTGCGGGGCGCTTTTTGCTCAAGGTACAAAACCGCAGGAAAACCCTGCAAAATGAATCTGTCCCTTATTGGTCAGTTTACTGGAGAGTAGCGTCGATGGCCTTGACTAGGGCGCTGCGCATGCCGGCGTCCTCGAGCGCGACGACGCCCTTGATGGTAGCACCGCCGGGCGAGCACACGGCATCCTTCATCGCTGCGGGATGCTGGCCGGTTGCAAGCTGCAGCTTTGCCGTACCCAGCACCATCTGGCTCACAATACGATAGGCATCGGCGCGCGGAATACCGTGTTTGACGGCCGCATCGCCCAGAGCCTCGATCGCCATGGCGACAAACGCCGGGGCGCAACCGCCCACAGTACCGCCCACAAACAGCAGGCTCGAATCGAGCTCGACCACCGTGCCAAGCTTTCCGAGCAGATCGAGCACCGTGGCACGCTGCTCATCGCTAAGCGTGGAAGCCTTCTCGCAGGCGATAACGCCCTCGCCCACCGAAACCGGCGTGTTGGGCACCGTCGAGATATGAGCGACACCTGGCAGGACCTGTTCCCACTTGGCGCTATCCCAGGTCCAAGCGACCGAAAGGACGACCTTGTCGGCAAGCGCATCCTTGAGTGGAGCGAAGACCTTCTCGATCATGTACGGCTTGACCGCCGCAACCACGATATCGGACGCGGCAACAACCTCCGCCGCATCGTGGCAGGCAGCCATGCCCCGCGCCTCGCAACGCTCAACCAGAGCATCGTAGCGGCCTGCGCAGGCGCACATGTCGCCCGCGGCCACGCCGGCGGCAATCCAGCCATCGGCCATAGCGCTCGCCATATTGCCAAAACCGACAAATCCGATCTTCATATCACACAGTCCTCTCAGATGCGTTCCTCAAAACGAAAGTCATTGTCCCACGCCATTGTTTCGTGTTGCCGACCTACTTGTGATACGGCTCGCCACGGCTAATCTTGCAGGCGCGGTAGATCTGTTCCAGCAGCACCACGCGCGCCAGGTTGTGCGGCAAGGTAATACGTCCAAAGCTGAGCATCTCGTCGGCGCGGGCGCGCACGGCATCGCTCACGCCGTCCGATCCGCCGATTACAAAAGCGATGTCGCTGTTACCTCGCAGCATGAGCTCATCGAGACGGGTCGAGAGCTCCTCGCTCGAACGCTCCTTGCCCTCAATGGCCAGCAGAATCACATGTGCCCGCGGTGGCAGGGCAGCAAGAACCGCCGCGCCTTCTTTGTTGCGCGCGGCATCCACACCGCCCGCCTTGGCCGGATCGATATCGGCAACCTCGCGCATATCTACCTTGGCATAGGCGCCTAGGCGTTTGGTGTATTCGGCGCACGCGTCCTTCCAAAAGCGCTCTTTAAGCTTGCCAACGCAAACAACGGTATATTTCACGCGCGCTTACTCCTTCGACTCGCTTTGAACTTTGCCAGCGGTCAGCATCTGCTCGAACATCGAGGCCGACTGCGAGAAATCGCTCGGCAGCACGACCGTCGAGGTTTTGCCCGTGCGAGCGAACTCCGTCATCATCTCGGACCACTGCGTAAACATGAACAGCTGGTTGGCCTCATCGTTGCCGCCGCCCGTCTCTTGGATGATCTCGAGCGAATCTTTGATGCCCAGCGCAATGGCCTTGCGCTGGTTGGCGATGCCCTCGCCCGCCTTTTCCATCGCCTCGGCCTCGGCGGTCGCCTCGGTGACGCGCTTGATGCGATCAGCCTCGGCGAGCTCCTGCGCAGCGGCGCGCTTTCGCTGGGCGGCGTTGATGTCGTTCATGGAGTTCTCGACCTCGGTCGGCAGCGCGATCTTGGTGATAAGTGTCGACACGAGGGTGAAGCCGTAGGCGGCCATCTGCTCGGACACGGTGGCGGTGACGTCCTTGGCGATATCGTCTTTTTTGGCAAAGACCTCATCGAGCGTGTAGACGGGGATGGAAGAGCGCAGGGCATCGGTGATGAAGTCACGCATTTGGTCGACGGGCTCCTGCAGCATGTAGTAGCTCTTGTAGATGCCCGAATCTGCCGGGCCGGCGCCCATGTCATAGCTTACGTGGTACTGAGCAGAGACCTCAAGGCCGATGGTCACGTTGTCCTGGGTCTTAACGTCGATGCCAAAACCGTTTTTCATGGTGCGCAGACTCACCGTGGCGGCCTTGCGGTCGATCACGGGCACCTTCATGTGGAAGCCCGCGTTGACGATGCGGTTGAACTTGCCCAAGCGCTCGATGATCACAGCATGCTGCTGCTCAACGACATAGCAGGCGTTGGGGAGCAGTAGCAACAAAATAATGATGGGAAGTAGAAAGCTCGTAGGGGCAGCGATGATACCGGACAACAGCATGGTTTCTCCTCTGATAAGCACACGTTGGGACTAGGATACCCGCACGAAGCAGCTATGTGACACCAACAAGAGGACCCGTGGGCAAAAAAGGCCAAATATGAGTACTGTCACCAATTTAGTAGCAGCATTTTTGACGCAAAAACGCCCTATCGAACCCGAAATCCTTCCAAATTGACCTGTTTTGCCTCAAACTAGAGTCAAATTAACGTACATCTGTTGCGTAGGTTTCAGAATAATGAGCTTTAGAAATGCAACTATTCTTGTGACAGTACTCATATTTGATGTTTTTTGCCCACTGGAGTTACGGACATACGAAATATCGGCATTGGATCCGTAATTACAGCCTGCCGGCGTCCTCGCCAGCTCGCTAAAAACGCTCCGCGTTTTCTTGACGCTCGCTCCTTCGCAGGTTCAAGTCCCCGCGATGGGCCCATAACAAAAAAGCCCCCATTGCTGGGAGCTTTTTCAATCAATGGTGCGGGCGAAAGGACTTGAACCTTCATGGGGTTGCCCCCATACGGACCTGAACCGTACGCGTCTGCCAATTCCGCCACGCCCGCGTGCAGGAATTAGAATAACGGAGCGCCACCGCGAACGCAAGAACTATTTTTGAAAAAGTTTGCAGGCATTTTCCCAGGCGGCTCGAGCGATTGCCTCAGCGTCCTCGCCGGTACGATCGACGCGGTCGTTGACCAGCGCGTTTGCTGTGATGGAAATCATTGCAGGCTCGCACTCAAGACCGCGAATGGGCTCCGGCGCCATATAGGGACAATCCGTCTCGAACAAAATACGGTCGAGCGGGGTTGCCGCGAATGCTTCGCGCACGTCGTCGTTGCGCTTAAAGGTAGCCGCGCCGCCATAGGCGATGTAACAACCCAAATCCACAAAGCGCTCCATCGTGGCTCGGTCCTCGCCAAAGCAGTGCAGCACGCAACCGGCCTGGGGCACGCCGACCTCGCGCAACACGTTGTAGGCGTCTACATGCGAGGTGCGCTCCTCGTCCGTGTCCTCATGACGCAGATGCAGCTCTACCGGCACATTGCGTCGTACGGCAACCTCAAGCTGACGTGCCATGCAATCAATCTGCACGTCATGAGGCGCCGGCGCGACATCGTCGTCATAGTCCATGTGGTAGTCCAGGCCAATTTCGCCAATACCGGCGCATAAGGGATCATCGAGTGCGGCAACGACCCGTGCGTGAACGTCGTCGGTATAGTCCGGTGCGCCATACGGATGCACGCCGGCAAGATACTTGATCTGCGGGATATCCCGCATCGGCAGGATCTCGCGAACCAGCCAGTCGCTATAGTCCGCCACGCTGCGCTTATCGGCAATGGGGTCGAAGACCGTCACCAACAAGTCAATGCCCGCTTCCTTGGCGCGCGCAAGCGTCTCGGGCACTTCCTTGCTCCAAAAAGAGAGCAGGTGCGCATGCGTGTCGGCAAGCGGTGCCAAGGGCACGGGACAAGCAACCGTCTTCTTTTTCTTGGTAAACGTCACGCGTTCGGCATTAGGCATCATGGATTAGCTCCTGAGCCAAGCGGACAAAGGCGGCAACGTCGAGCGTCTCGGCGCGCGTGGTAGGTGCGATACCGCAGGCCTCAAAGGCGGCGTCGAGCGCGTCCTTGGCAAAGCCGTTGGCGCTCATGGAGTTGCGGATCGTCTTGCGACGCTGAGCAAATGCAGCGTCGATCACGCGGGCCACAAACTCGCGGTCGATGCCCTCGGGTACCACGCCGTCAACGCGATCGATGCGCACTACGGCAGAATCCACATGCGGCGCCGGCATAAAGCAGCGCGGCGGCACCTCAAAGCGCCCCGTCACCTGCGCATATAGGCCGAGCTTTGCCGTGTAGCCGCCATAGGTCTTGTTGCCCGGCGTTGCGGCAATACGATCTGCAACTTCCTTTTGCACCATGACGACAGCGCGCTTAAGCGCGGGCATCGTCTGGAAGAACTGAAGGATGATCGTCGCTGCCACGTTATAGGGCAGATTCGCGACAAACACCGTAGGTTCACCACCGGCGACCTGCTCAACCTGCTCCGGGCACACCTTGAGCGCATCGCCCATGATAAAGCGGAAGTTGGCATAGTCGGCGGCGTGGGCGTCGAGCACCGGCTCAAGCTCGGGATCGGCCTCAATCGACGTAACGCACGCCGCCTCCTGCAGCAGGGCCAACGTCAGCGTGCCGCAACCCGGGCCGACCTCGAGCACGCGCTCATCGCCCGTAAGCTGAGCGAGCTCACAGATACGTTCGATCACATGGTTGTCGATCAGGAAGTTTTGGCCCAGGCGATGCTTGGTCGCAAGGCCAAACTCCTCTAGCAGCTCCCTAGTTGCCGTGGGGTTTGCCAAAGGCGAAGTTGTCATGGTTGCCTCCTTAACATGGTGGCTGCATCGTAAAGCAAAAGGGCATGGACCGTTGCGGCCATGCCCTTACATCTAAACAGCAAATTGCCGATATGGCGCGCAGCGTCTTAGCCCAGACGCGGGAACAGCGGCTCGCCCTTCTCGACGGGCTGACCACCGGCAAGCAGGCCCCAAGTGCAGATGCCCTTGAGGTCGTCGCTCGCAGCCTCGTCCTCGCAGGACAGGCGACGCAGAGCCTCGGCAGAAGTCTGGGGCATGAGCGGCATCAGCAGGTGAGCGGCGATGCGGATGGCCTCGAGCAGGTTGTAGATCACAAACGCCAGCTCGTCGGCCTTGGCCTCGTCCTTGGCAAGCGCCCAGGGCTCGGAGTCCTCGATGTAATGGTTAGCGGCGTGGATGAGCTCCATGACCTCGTCCTTAGCTCCACCGTAATCGAGCACGTCCATCTTGGCCATGTAGCGCTCGACCAGGCCATCGGCAATCTTTGCCAGCGGGTTGTCGAACGCATCGAACGATGCGGGCTTGGCGGGCGCGCAACCGTCGAAGTACTTGCCGCTCATGTTGAGCGAACGCGAGATAAGGTTGCCCCAGCTGTTGGCCAGGTCGGCGTTGTAGACCTGCTCCATGCGCTCGAAGCTGATGGCGCCGTCGGTGCCAGGAACCACGTCGGTCATAAAGTAATAGCGATAGCCCTCAACGCCCAGCATGTCGATAACATCCTGCGGAGCAATAGCGTTACCACGGCTCTTGGACATCTTCTCGGCCTTGCCGGTCTCGGCATTGCGCACGGTCAGGAAGCCGTGAGCAAAGACGTGCTCGGGCAGGGCCTCGCCAATGGCCATGAGCATGGCGGGCCAAATGACGCAGTGGAAGCGGATGATGTCCTTGCCCACGATGTGGAACTGCGCGGGCCAGCGATAGGCCAGCTCGGCACGCGCCTCGTCGGTGTCGACACCGTAGCCGACGGCCGTCATATAGTTGAGCAGCGCGTCGAACCACACGTAGGTCACGTGACCCTCGTCGAACGGGACCTTGATGCCCCAGTCAAAGCTCGTACGGCTCACGGAAAGGTCGTTGAGGCCGCCTTCGACAAAGCTGCGCACCTCGTTCATGCGGAACGCAGGCTCAACAAAATCGGGGTGCTCGTCATAGAGCTTGAGCAGCTTGTCCTGGAACGCAGAGAGCTTAAAGAAGTAGGACTCCTCCTGCACGCGATCGAGCGGGCGGTGGCAATCGGGGCACAGGTGCTGGC
>CABUZE010000033.1 GCA_902495955.1 uncultured Collinsella sp.
CGCAGGTGGACGGCGCGTTTAAGCTCGGTATTGTTGCCGCGGTCGCCACGCTTGCCCAAGCGGTGCTCACGCTTCCCGCGTTTGGCGGCGACGCCATCAACTTTGGCGCCTTTGTCATCGTGGTGTACGACCTGTTCTTTGTTCAGCAGGCACACGCCGTTAAGGCCGAGAACAAGGACCGCCTGTAGGCACCTGTCTCCCATAGCCCCTGCTATCAAGCAGCTAAAAAGGGCCGATCGCGCATCTCCGCGGTCGGCCCTTTACGTTTGCCCAGATAAAACCTACCAAAATAAACCTGTCCCTTTTTGGCAGGTTGTTAGCTGTGGCGGTACTCGGCGATGATGAAGTCGATGTCGGTTTGAAGGGTGTCCAAGTTTGCCAGGCGCTCTTTGTCGGCAGGGCGCGTGCGGTAGTAGTACGGCGTCATCTGGAACACCGCCTCGATGTCTGCCTGAGTCTGGAGCGTAATGTGCGCAGACACCCGCTGCGTTCCGACTAACTCGAGCTCGGTGGTCTTCGGCAGCTTCTCATCGTTAAGGTACGGCGTGTCGTAGAGCACCTCTTTGAGCCCAAAGAGATGACGAGCACCCGGTACCACGGTATAGAGTGAACCCTCTGGCGCCAGCACGCGGGCAAACTCGCGCTCGTTAAAGGGAGCAAAGAGTTCGGTCACCATATCGAAGGCGCCATCGGCCACGGGGATGTCCTTCATGTTGGCCACGAAGTAGGTCGCATCGCCGCGCTTGGCGGCAAGGCGCACCATCTCTTTGCCCAGGTCAAAGCCGTAAGCATCCACGCCCGGCACCGCGCCCATGGCGCTGGTGTAGTAGCCCTCGCCGCAGCAAATATCGAGCAACGTCATGGGGCCGTTCGTAGACGCAGCGCACCCAGCCGCCCGCTCACGCACCAGCTCGACCATTGCATCGCGCAACGGCGCATAGTAGCCACGGTTTAGAAAGTCACGACGGCTGCGTGCCTGCGACTTGGGATCGCCCATGGAGTCGCCGCTCTTGGACGAGCGCAGTAGATATAGATAACCCTCGCGCGCACGGTCAAACCGGTGTCCGCCCGCACATGCGGCCCCACGCTCATCGTCCACCAACGGTTCATGGCAAACGGGACACAACAACATGGCAACTCCTTAGCGCGAACAACACAACGCCCACCATTGTCTCACGCCTTCCCCACCTAGTCATTGGGGACGTTCTTGAATGACTAGTTAGAAGAGATAAGGAGTGTCCCCAGCTGCCGACAGAAAAGGAACGTCCCCAAGTGCCGACTGGTTGCATTAGGAGTATCATCATCTGCGCAAATAAGCACGAAAGAGCATGTTAGAGATTGAGAGCGTATGGCTGACACCGTATCTAAGCACATTGACATGACCACCGGCTCGCTGTGGCGCAATATTCCCCTGTTCGCCTTCCCCGTGGCCGCCACGAGCATCTTGGAGCAGCTGTCGAACCTCATCGCCACGGTCATTATCGGTAACTTCTCGAGCGACCAGGGAACCCTCGCCATGGCGGCGGTCGGCTCCAATGTTCCGCTTACCAGTCTTATGCTCAACCTGTTTATTGGCATGTCGCTTGGCTCCAACGTGGTCATCGCCAACGCTATCGGCCGCAACGATCAGAACATGGACAAACGCGCCGTCCATACCTCGATTTTAATGGCACTCGTGGGCTTTGTCGTCATCGCTCTGGGCGAGATCTTTGCCGAGCCCATGCTCGCCGCGCTCAACGTTCCCGCCGAGACCATGCCGCTCGCCTCACTCTATCTACGCGTCTTTTTGCTGAGCATGCCCTCGATTTTGCTCTACAACTTTGAGGCCGCGATCTTCCGCTCCGTCGGCATCACCCGCATGCCGCTGCAGGCGCTTGCCGTGTCCACCGTCCTCAACATTGGCCTGGACCTCATCTTTGTCCCCGTACTTCACTGGGGCGTCGCGGGCGTCGCCATCGCCACCGCCATCGCCTACACCGTCAGCGCCGCTACGCTCTTTATCCGCCTGCTCAAGACCGACTCTGTCGTCCGCGTCACCCCGCGTGACTTGGCTATCGACCCCGTCGCCCTCAAGCGCATCGTCAAGATCGGCCTGCCCGCCGGCATCCAAAGCGCCGTCTTTGCCGTCGCCAACATCATCATCCAGTCCGCCATCAACAGCCTGGGCACCGAGGTCATGGCGGCATCGAGCGCCGCTATGAGCTTGGAGTACGTGTGCTATAACCTGCTCAACAGCTTTAGCCAGGCTTGCACCACCTTTGTGGGACAAAACCACGGTGCCCGCCAGATCGACCGCTGCACCAAAACGCTCAAGGTCTGCCTGGTCGAAGGCGGTATCGTCGCGCTCACCACAATTATCGTTATTGTCGGCCTGGGGCGTGAGATCTTGTCGCTGTTCAACAGTGATCCCAACATCGTCTCGATCGGCTATATCCGCGTGTGCTCGATCTTCCCGGCGTACGCCTTTAGCATGTTCTACGAAAACATGTCCGGCTACCTGCGCGGCTTTGGTATCTCGCTCACGCCGGCCCTCATCACCATGATCTGCGTCTGCGGCATCCGCTTCTATTGGGTGTTCTGCGTGTTCCCGCACTTCCGCACCTTTGCGAACATCATGATGGTCTACCCCATCAGCCTGGGCACCACGGCGTTCTTTATGGTCGTGGCGGTGCTACTCTGCCACCCGGCACGCACCTATCGCGCCACCCAAGCCAAAGCGACAGCCCGCTAAACACCGCACTCAACGCCACGCCAGTCATTAATTGACAATATGCGAGCTCATATAGTCGATAAAGCGCCTCGTGGCGATAGGCATGGTGTCCCAGCTGCGCCAGGCGGCCACCACGTCGCGCGAGGGGGCATGCACGATGGGGCGTACGCGAATATCGGCCCGCATGCCCTCCACAGTACGACGGTAGAGCATGCTCACGCCCAGGCCCTCCTCCACCATCGCCATGATGGTGTAGTCGTCGGTCACCTCACTCGTCACGTGCGGCGACAGCCCATGCGCCGCAAATGCATCGAGCACCAGACTCTGTTCGCCCTCATCCAACAGTACAAACGGCTCGGACGCCAGGTCGGCGAGCGTCACCTTTTCCTTTGCCGCCAGCGGATGCGCGGCCGGCTACAATGCCACCAACTCGTCGTGATAGACCACGCGCTTCTCGAGCCCAGCGGTAAATCCGCGCGCCGTAAAACAAAAATCAACCACGCCATCGTGCACCCATTGAGCGTTGCGCGTGTAATCGCCCTGCTTGAGGGTGAAGCGTACGCCCGGGTGCAGCGCCCCAAAGTCGCGAATCACACGCGGCAGCACGGTACGACTCACGTTGGTAAACGTCGCGATGCGAATATCGGTCGACGAAAGCCCCAGCAGCTCCTGGCGCTTGCCCTCGAGCTCGGCCTCGGCGGTCACAATCTGGCGCAGGTACGGCAGATATTGTTTACCGTCGCGCGTAAGCGAAACGCCCTGCTTACCGCGCTCGATAAGCGTGGTGCCCAGCTCGCGCTCGAGCGCCTTGACGGCCTGGCTCACTGCACTTTGCGTATAGCCCAACTCGTCCGCCGCGCGTTTCAGGCTGCCGCAATCGACCACCATACAAACAATCTGATACCGCGATGCCATCGTGCCTCCACATCAATGCAGCCGTAAAACGTTTTGCCAGCGCTTTTTCTGCCAACATTAGCGTTTCTTAATCATACTGAAGATACATTCGCTTTACTACATCAATATCTGGGAGCAGAATCCTTTTTACGAAACCGTTCTGTAACAAAAGGAGTCCCATGGATCGCAAAAAAGCAATCGCGCTCTCATTTTCCGTTCCCGTCGCATGGGGCTTTTCGTACCCCCTCATGAAGATCGGCATGGACAGCATGAACGCCACGAGTATCGTCGCGCTGCGCTGCATCATCGCCTTTGCGGCTTGCCTGCTGCTCTTCCACAAGCACGCGTTGCGCATCAACCGTGACCTTATGGTCCGCGCCGCCATCATCGGCGCCATTATGGCAACCGAGCTCACCTGCATGTGCCTGGGCTCCAGCCTCACCTCCGCCTCCACCGCCGGCTTTTTGCAGAGCCTGACGGTCGTGATCGTGCCGTTTGCCAACGCCGCCCTGCTGCGTCGTGCCCCCGAGCGCAAAGTGCTCATCGGCACCGCCATCGTCACCTGCGGCATGCTGCTGCTCTCGGGCGCCGACTTCACCAGCCTGAACCCGGGCGCGCTCATCATGCTGCTCTCCGCTTTTGTCTATGCCGGCCACATCATTGTGGCGAAGCGCTTTGTCGAAGATGTCGACCCGCTGGCTCTGGGCGTTTGGCAGCTGGGCTTCGGCGGCCTGTTCTCGGGCATTGCCGCATGCGTCTTTGGCGGCTTCACGCTTCCCAGCACGCCGAGCGAGATCGTCGTTGTCGTCGCGCTCGCACTCATCTGCTCTGCCTACGGCTTTATCACCCAGACGCTCGTGCAGCCCCACGTGCCCGCCGAGACCACCGGCTTTGCCTTCTCGCTCGAGCCGGTATGCTCCGCCGTCTTCTCGTTCTTCCTGGTCGGCGAGGTCCTGAGCCCCATCGCCTTCTTTGGCGCAGCCCTCATCCTCACCGGCGTCATGGTGGCAACCGTCGAGCTTCCGCGCCTCCGCGCACATGGACAGGCTCGCATGGCAGGAGCGCCCGAGCACGTCTCGTAGATCCTACTCTTCATACAGCCGTGGCATAAAGGCAACCGGTGCGCCTTTACAATAGATGCCAACAAAGCATCTGACGTAAAGGAGCCCCATGGACGCCGCGACCCGCGACCGCAACATAGCAACTTGGTTGGGCGATGCGCCGCAGCCGGTACGTGACACTACGAACCAGCTGCGCGAGCGCATCGCCCTTTTGCGTACCGAGCAGACTATCTACCCGGCACAAGACGACATCCTCAATGCCCTCGCTTACACGCCGGCCGACCAGGTCAAAGTTGTCATCTTGGGTCAAGACCCCTATCACGGGCCCAACCAGGCCATGGGACTGTCGTTCTCGGTCCCCGCGACGCAAACCAAGTTGCCGCCGAGCCTGCGCAACATCTATAAGGAGCTCAAAGCCGATCTGGGCTGCCCCATTCCCGCCACGGGAGACCTAACCCCATGGGCACAACAGGGCGTCCTGCTCCTCAACACTACGCTCACCGTGCGCGAGCATGCCGCCAACTCGCACGCCAAACTGGGCTGGAGCACGCTCACCGACTACGTTATCGAACGCTGCTGTCAGCTGCCCCAGTCGGTAGTCTTTTTGGCATGGGGCCGCTTTGCCCAGCAGATGGTCGAAGGTAAGCTCGTCGCAACTGGCGCGGGCAAGGCAACCGACAAGTTCTGTCTGGCCTCCACGCACCCCTCGCCGCTTTCGGCCAACCGTGCCACGGCAGAACTCCCCGCCTTTATGGGATCGCGCCCCTTCTCGGCAGCCAATCGGCTACTCGAACAGCACGGCTCGACCCCAGTCAACTGGACTTGCCTCGGCTAAAAACCGATACATCAAAAAAGCGCCCGACGGCTTCCCATCGGGCGCTTTTCCTATTCGGGCCAAATAAATTGCGTGCGGCCGGCCTCGCCGCCATCGATCAGCAGGCTCTGCCCGGTCATAAACCGGTTGGTCACGCCCACAAAGTAGATCCACTCGGCAATCTCTTGGGCAGTGGCCCAGCGCCTAAGCGGCGTGAGCTCCATAATCTGGTTCCACAGATGTTCGTCTTCCATCACGCAACGGTTGAGCGGCGTGATAACGCCACCCGGGTCCACACTGTTGGCGATGGCCTGCGGCGCCAGACGGTTTGCAAGGTTCTTGGTGTAGGCGATAACGCCGCCCTTGCTGGCGGCATAGGCGGGAAACTCCGATCCCGTATGCCCACTCGCCGACCCCACATTGACCACGGATTTGATAGCCGGCGCCGGCTTGGCGGCAAGCCCCTCCCCCACAAAGGCATAGCGCTCGGTCACGTTGATGGTGCCACACAGGTTGGCGGCGATGTCGTCGGCCGAATCCTGCGTACCGGCAACGTTCACGATCACCTGGGGTTCAAGGTCACCTGGAAACGAGTCAGGCTCGCGGACATCAACAATCAGATGGCGGTAGCACTCGTGTTTGATCGCCGCCGGCAAAAGATCAAAGCCCACGACCTCGTGGCCCTCGTCCAAAAAGCGCTGCACGCACGCGGCTCCGATACCGCCCGAAGCGCCCGTGATCAAAACCCGCATACTTGCTCCTTAGGCGGTTGCGTGGCGCTCGAGGTACTCGGAACCCACATTCTCGCGCTCCCAGCCGCGCACGACCTTGTAGCCCACGGGGCTCAGGAAGACCTCGCACAGTAGCTCGGCAACAGCGCCGGTCAGCGAGCACATAAGAACCTGCACCCAGGTCCAGCCAAAGAACGTGTGACTCACCACAATGGCAAAGACCAGGTTGTCGATAAACTGGCCAACACCCGTAGACACATAGGAACGGAAGGCAAAGCTCGCAAAGTTATTCTTTTTGAGCATACGGCCGAGCGACTGGTTGAGCGTGGAGTTAACCACGGCAGAAACGAGCATTGCCAGCGAAGAGCCCAGCACCACGTACCAGGTGCCGCCGATGGTGGCGTTAAGGGCAGTGTTGACCTCAATCATGCCCGTGTCGTAGTAGGCGCCCCACATGCCGGGCGTGAGCGAGCATGCCCAAAAGCACAGGCTCACGGCCAGGTTGACCAGCAGCGCGAGGATAGAGATTTTGATGGATGCCTTGGCGCCAAAGCGCTTGCAGATCATGTCCTGGCACAAAAACGAAACCCAGCTCACCACAAAGCCGCAGTCGAGCGCCAGATACGGCAGGCTGATAAGCTCTTTGTTGGCCAGCAGGTTCATCATGATGACGCTCACGAAAAACAGCGAAACCGTTGCCGCGGGAATGCTCCGCAACAGGACCTTGTAGTCCTCCATGACCTTCTTGATCATTATGTACTCCTTTGGTTTTAGGTTTAACGAGCAGGATATCGGACCCGAACTGCTCGGACGCCCCGGTCTTGAGACGACGGTGGGTATGATAGCCGCTCGCGCGGCATAAGGCAAACAAACGGCGCGGCAGCCCCACAGGACCACCGCGCCAATGCGTTAAAAGGCTACGTTGCCAAACTCCGACAGGATCAGGTCGGGGTTGTGGTCGGTTGCCCAATCCACGTTCCACGGGCTCGTGAACAGCAGTAGCTTACCGCCGCGCATGTCCTCGACACGCAGCGTGTCGCGCGTGAGCGAAAGGCCCGGGATATCGATAGTATCGGGGTCGTTCTGGATCCAGCGGATGTCCGTATAGGGCAGCGGCTGGCGACGAACCTCAACACGGTACTCAGCCTTGAGGCGGCGCTCGAGCACCTCAAACTGCAGTACGCCGACCACGCCCACAATGACGCTCTCCATGCCGGCACCCAGCTCGCGGAAGATCTGGATGGCGCCCTCCTGGGCAAGCTCCTCCATGCCCTTGACGAACTGCTTGCGCTTGAGCGTGTCGACCTGCGTAATGCGAGCGAACATCTCGGGGGCAAACGTCGGGATCTGCGGATACTGCACGTGGCGCTTGCCGGAGCACACGGTGTCGCCGATGCTAAAGATACCCGGATCGAACAGGCCCACGATATCGCCCGCGTACGCCTCGTCCACGATGGCGCGGTCATCGGCCATCATCGACGTGCCCGTGGCAAGCTTGAGCTTGCGGTTGCCCTGCACGTGAAAGGCATCCATGCCGCGCTCGAACTTACCCGAGCAAATGCGCACAAAGGCGATGCGGTCACGGTGGTTCTTGTCCATGTTGGCCTGAATCTTAAACACAAAGCCGCTAATGTCGTCGCTGCAAGGATCGATCGGCTCACTGGTGAGCGTATCGGTATAGGCGCGCGGCGTCGGGGCCAGACGCAGGAACTCCTTGAGGAAGGGCTCCACACCAAAGTTGGTGAGCGCCGAGCCAAAGAACGCCGGGCTCAGCTTGCCGCAGGCCAC
>CABUZE010000034.1 GCA_902495955.1 uncultured Collinsella sp.
AGCCAGGCCCTCGACGATGGCCGTCTTGCCCACGCCGGGGTCGCCCAGAATGAGCGGGTTGTTCTTGGTGCGGCGCGAAAGAATTTCCATCATACGCTGGACTTCCTTTTCGCGACCGATTACAGGGTCGAGCTCGCCGTCGCGCGCCTTCTGCGTGAGGTTGGTCGCGAACTGCTTAAGCGTATCGGTGCCACTCCCCTTTTGCTGAGAGGCATCCGAGCCGCTAAAGAACGGCAGGCCCGCACCGGGACGACCGGCACCGGCGCCGGCGAGCGGACGCTTCTTGTCCTGGTCCTTGGCGGTGAGTTTCTCGATAGCCTTTTTGATGGAGGCGGACGACACACCCAGGCGCATGAGGATGTCCATGGCCATGCCGTTGCCCTCTTCGACGATGCCGATCAGCAAGTGCTCGGTCGACACGTAGGTCTGGTTGTTCTCACGCGCCACGCGGAACGAACGCTCCATCACGCTAATGACGAGCGGCGTAAAGGCGAGCTTGGCCGCCTCGGTCTCCTCGCTGGGCTCGGGAACCGTGGTCTGGACCTCTTTGAGAGTATCCATGATGTCATCGTAGGAGATGTCGAGCGAACGCAGCGCCTCGGCGGCAATGCCCTCGTCCTCCTTGGCAAGCGCGAGCAGCAGGTGCTCGGTGCCCACCTTATTTGAATGAAGATCGAGCGCCTCCTGTTTGGCCATCGACATGACCTTGCGCGCTCGATCGGTAAATCTATCTAACATGCTCGTTTCCTTACATGAGTTCATCGAAATCAAAACGCCCGCCCGTCGGCGGCGCTTTTGTCTCTTTACCCACAGGTCGTCTATGTTAACAGCTGGAGGAATATCTATAAACCCGGCTCACATGAATGCAGGTTATGACCGCATCGCGGGACTCACCGCGCGATGCGCGACGGGCGCCCCGCAAGAGAAACCCTAGACGTCTTTCACCACGTCGGGACTCGTCGCTCGCGATGCGCGATAGGCATCGGCCTCCTTGGAGACGCGTTCGAGCAGCTCGGATGTATCGACGCCCTCGACTTGCGCGACCGTTTCAACCGTCTGCATGGCGACTGCCCTCAGGTACGCGCACGCGCTGTCCCCCAGCTGCTCGAGGTCTATCTCCTCGCCGCCCTCCCGGGCAAAGCCGACCGCCATCACAAAGCCCATGATGCCCGAGACCAGAAAGCCCACCGCAAAGCTCGAATCTGCCTTGAGCTCTTCTCCGTCGGGGTGGACGATCTCTCTCACGCGGTCGATGATGATCGTATGGATGCCCTGCACGACCTGCTCGGCGGCACCCGCCCTCATGGTGATGACGATGCGCCGCAGCAGACAGCGGACGTCGCGCCGGTCGAACGCCGAAAGGTCGCCCTCGCTCGAAAAATGCCAGAGGGCATCGGTGATGAGCTCGTTATCCTGCAGCAGCTGGGCTATGGCGATGGCGACGAGTTCATCGAAATCGTGAAAATAGTAGTAAAACGTTCCGCGATTGCACTGGGCGGCGCGGGTCACCTCGCCAACCGACAGCTCGAAGATGCTGTTGTTCTCGATGAGCTCCCAAAACGCCTCGATGATACGGGTGCGTGCATCGGGCGCATCGGCGTCCTTACGCGGTCTCGCCATGCGCCTCACCGCACCCCTGCGCCTTGGCGTTCATGATGAGCATCTGAAGACGGTTCTCCACGTTGGCGAAGCTCACGTCGGGATCGTAGTCGAGCGGCAGGAACTGCGCCGTGGGATACTGCTCCTTGAGCGCATGGATGAGCCCGCGCCCCACGACATGGTTGGGCAGACACCCGAACGGCTGCAGGATCACGAAGTTGCGGCAGCCGCGCTTGGCGTGCTCGAGGATCTCCGCCGGAATCAGCACGCCCTCGCCCGCATCGAACGTATGGTGCAGGATCTTATCGCTCGCGCGCACGAGCTCGGGCATGCGCGTCGGCGGCTCGTAGAGCGGGCTCGCCGCGCCCAGGCGGTCGCAACGGTCGTGCGCGAGCTCGAACAGGTTGTCCGCCGTGGCGTACCAGGCCTTTTCGGGCAGCGACAGGTCGACGTGGAACTCGCGCGACTGCGCATGCTTGTAGAAATAGGTCTTGCGGATCACGTCGGTCATGCGCGCCTCGATGACCTCGAGCCCGTTGTCCTCGAGGTAGCGCTCGATCTCGTGGTTGGCGCCGAGATGGAAATTGAGCAGGTACTCGCCCACGATGAGAACGGTCGGATGCGGGTTCGAGCGGTCGTACGGAACGGCGTCCATGATCGCAAGCGCGCGTTTGAAGCCCGTCGCCTGGCCTCTCAGCCCCGAGCGCTCCATGCCCTCGATAACCTCATCGAGCGCGCGGTCGAACGCAGCGTCCGCCGCGCCCTTCTCGAGCTCATAGGGACGGATGCGCCTAAGCATGGCCTCGAGGGCATCGATCATGGGAAGACCGTAGGCGATCTGGATGCTCGGGCCAAGGCCGAGCTTGAAGCCCGGATGCGCATTGTGGGCATCGACGTCGTCGTTGGTGAGCACCGGGACATAGTCGTATCCCGCGTCGTCGAGCGCGCGGCGCAGCAGGGGCATGTAGTGCGTCAGGCGGCAGTCGCCGATATACTTGCCAGTCACCACGGCGACGTCGTGCGGGTCGTACTTACCGCTCTCGAGTGCCGCGAGCGCCTCGCCGATCACGATTTGCGCGGGGAAGCAGATGTCGTTGTGCACATAGCGTTTGCCCAGGCGGATGGCATCCTCGCGCCCGATATCAAGGGCCTCGGCGCGCACGCCCTGATTGCGCATCGCCGCGGTCATGAGCCTGCAGAACGCATGAGAGGTGTTGGGGACCAGCGCGATCTTGTCGTGCCGGTCGCGCTTGATGTACTTGACCTTATACGGGTCGTCGAGCGGATGGACCGCGTGCACCCGGGCGCCCTCGGCACGCTCCTCCGCGCGACGACGGTTGACCGACTCGATAAACGAACGCACGCGAATGCCCATGGGACCGGCGACGTCGCTCTCATCGAGCTTGATCATCATCGGAACCTTGGAGCCCATCTCGCCCATCATGCGCGCGATCTCGTCGGTGAGATACGCATCGTGGCCGCAGCCGAAGCTGCCCATCTGCACGAGCTCGAGCTCGGGCGTCGATGCGACGATGACCGCGCACGACAGCATGCGCGCATGGTAGTTGTTCACGATGTCGATGCGGCTGTTGGAAAGATCGACGTTGCAGACCCCCGGCACCGCATCGGGCGTCAGCACGGGGATGCCGCGCTCAGAGAAGAGCTTGGGCAGCCCGTGGTTGACCAGCGGGTCGTTGTGGTACGGGCGCGAAGCGATCACCACCGCGTAGCCGCCGTCCTCGCGCACGTTCTCGAGCACCTGCCTGCCGCGCAGCTGCAGCTGGTTCTCAAACGTCTCCTGCGCGCGGTCCGCCTGCTCGGTCGCCTTGGCAATCAGGTCGGCATCGATATCGAAGGTCTCCTTGCACCACGCCTTGAGCTGGCGGTTTCGGTCGCCCTCGTCGTACCAGTGGAACAGCGGCGTATCGAACGGAACGCCGAAACGCTCCTCCGGGTTATCGGAATTGCGCATCACGTAGGGGTATCCCTTTACGACGGCGCACATCCACTCGCTGGTAGAGGCGGTGTTTTCGGTGGGCACCGTCGTGATGATGGGCATGAAGATGCGGTCGACGCCGGCGTCGACGAGATTGCGGATGTGCCCGTGGACGAGCTTGGCCGGGAAGCACACGGTGTCGGATGTGACGTGCGCCAGACCGCGCTCGTACATCGCCTTGGTGCTGCGTCCCGAGACGCGCACCTTAAAGCCGAGCGTGCTGAAGAACGTCGACCAGAACGGCAGGGTGTCCCAGAACTCGAGCACACGGGGAATGCCGATCGTGACATCGCGCCCCCCGCAGACGGGAACCGTGGGGTACGACTCGAACAGCAGCTTCTCGCGGTCGACAAAGAGATTGGGGGCAGCCGCGGTCCGGTCGCGCCCCGTGCCGGGTGCCTGTACCTCGCAAGCACCCTGCGGACGCAGCTCCTCCGCCGCGGGAACCTCGCGCACGAGCTCATCCCATGAGATGGCGCCGCCGCGCGGGCAGCGATTGCCCGTGACGTAAAGCGAGCCGTCGCCAAATGCCACGACCGCGCGCTGGCAGCGGTTGTTGCACCGACGGCAGGTAACGCCGCCGAACTCGCGATGCTCGAAGCGCTCCACGGCATCGAGCCCGATAAACGACGTGTCGGCGTCGCCCTTGCGGCATTCCTCGCGCGCGAGCAGGGCGATACCGATAGCGCCCATCAGCCCCGGGTGGGGCGCACGCGTGACGGGTTTGCCCAGATACTGCTCGAATGCGCGCAGCACCGCGTCGTTTCGGAACGTGCCGCCCTGGACGACGACTTTGTCGCCCAGACGGTTGAGATTTGAAACGCGAATGACCTTGGTGAACACGTTCTCGATAATCGAACGGCAGAGACCGGCCATGATGTCGCCCGGACCCTTACCGCGCCGCTGCTCGGAAACGACGCTGCTGTTCATGAACACCGTGCAGCGGCTGCCGAGAACGGCGGGGGCTTTGGACGAAAATGCCTCGGTCGCGATATCCTCAACGGCTATTCCGAGGTTTTTGGCAAAACCCTCGAGGAACGAGCCGCAGCCCGCAGAGCACGCCTCGTTGACGACGATATCGGTCAGCACGCCGTGGTTGAGCCAGATGGCCTTCATATCCTGTCCGCCGATGTCGAGCACGAAGGTCGCATCGGGAACGCATGCGCACGCGGCGCGGGCGTGCGCGACCGTCTCGACCGTATGGTAGTCGGCGTGGAACGCGCGCGCGAAAAGCTCCTCGCCGTATCCCGTGGTGCCCACGGCATCGATCGCAAGCGTGACTCCCGCTGTCTCCCAGCGGTTCTTCAAGCTGACAAGACCCTGTTGGGCGACGTCGAGCGGTCTGCCGTTATTAGACGCGTAGAACGATTCGACAAGCTCACCCGCCTCATCGACCAGGGCGAACTTGGTCGTCGTGCTCCCCGAATCGATACCGAGCGCCACACGCACCGTCTCTCCGGGCGCATACGCATCCGGACCCTTTGCCGGCGTCTCTTTGCCATGGCGTGCCGTAAAATCCGCCTGCTCGGCAGGTGTGGCAAAAAAGGGCTGGGCAAGACGTCCCTCCCCGCTTGCGGGCGCGACCGTCTCGAGCTTATCCAGCCGGACAAAAGCGTCGGGAAGGTCGATCGGTTGGGACGATGCGAACATGTCGGTCAGCGACAGGGCGGCACCGCGCGCGACCATGATCTGCGGATCGCGCGGGACGATAACCTGATCGTCCGATAGATTCAGTTGCTCCCGGAACACGCGGACCAGTGTGGGGTTGTAGGCGAGCGTACCGCCCTCGAAGATTACCGGCGGCTCGATGTCGATACCCTGGGCCAGACCGCCGATCGTTTGGCGGGCGACCGCGTGAAGCGCCGAAAGCGCCAGGTCGGTGGTAGGAATGCCCTCGTTGAGCAGCGGCTGGATATCGGTCTTTGCGTACACGCCGCAGCGGCCCGAGACCTCGTGGACGGTCGTTCCCCGGCTTGCGAGCTGCTCGAACTCGCCCGATTCGGTGCCGACCCCCATGAGCTTTGCCATCTCGTCGATAAATGCACCGGTACCGCCTGCGCACGAGCCGTTCATGCGCATGTCGGCAACCTCGATGTCTCCCTTATCGTTGGTGCGGAAGAAGATCATCTTGGCGTCTTGGCCGCCCAGCTCGATGGCGCAGCGCGTCTGCGGATAGAACCTGCTGATCGCGAGCGCGTTGGCGACCACCTCCTGAACGTACGAGGCGCCCAGCGCGGTCGCGATATCGCGCGCACCCGAGCCGGTCACCGCAACGCGCAGCGACTCATGGGGAAAGCGCTCGGCGAGCTCGCCGAGCATGGCGCGCACGCTCGCTGTCTGACACGCCCCGTGGCGGCGATATCCCCACCACGCCTCGGTCATATCCTCGTGCATCGCGTAAACTTTGGTCGTCGTCGACCCTACGTCCAGTCCTACTAGCAACGCCATAATGCTCCGTCTCTCGCATTTTTCCTGCTAGAGATATACCACTCTACGTAATACAACAGACTGTTGTATTTAAACTCCGTATAAAATGCGGCTGCCGAAACGCTTCAGCAGCCGCCGAATGCACCAACAGATTGTTCTGCGCGCTAGCACGTCGGGCAACGGAGCAGCACGGGCCCTCCGGTCATGCGCACCGCTCACGCCCGCGATGCCGCCGAGAGAGCTATCCACGCTTAGGGCTCCAACCAAGCAAGTCGCCCGCGCTCAGCAGATCCCTAAGCGAGCTACTCGCACTCAGGAGCCATAGCCTGCTCCAAGAGCTCGGCATGCTCCTCCTCGAAAACCGTCCCCACAGGGAAGGCGCGACGGAAGACGAAGTGGGAAATCGGACCGGCTACCAAAAGGTTCCACGGCAGCGCCATCACAAAATTATGCGGGATGTTGATCATCCAGATCGCGGGCACGGAATACAGGTTCGCAAGGATGCCACCGGGCATGTGCGTCAGACCCTCGCAGGCACCGTACAGCGACATGATGATGACCATGGGAACGACCATGCAGGAGCTGACGGCGAGCGTCATGGCGAGCGGCGAGCTCTTGCCCGGAGTGACCAAGTACTTAAAGGCGAAACCCTTGGCGAGCGGGCTGGCGACGAACCAGTCGCAGCACATGGCAAAAATGTAGGCAACGGGGAAGCCGAGCCACGCAGCGGCAACGACCTCGCCGTTGATGGCCCCATGCTGCAGGGCAACGTTGTAGATGCTCATCCAGAGCACCATGCAAAAGCACATGATAAAGGTGAACAGCAGGCTCTCTCGTTTGTTGATAGGCATGAAGGGCAGATTCCTCTCTGTGTTGTGCCGCGGCACCACGCAACAAAAACGGGCGGGCAAGATGGAGCTGTTGGGACTTCATCTCGCCCGCCCGTGGTACGTGCGTCTGCGACTACTTATGTGGTGGAACCAGCCTAGCACGAAACGCATGCGCTTCGTAAGCGTTGAGTTTATGAAGATGCAGGGCACCGATAATCCCCCGACCCCATAAGTTGCGGTGGAATACGGACTGTTTTGACCCTTTAAGCAGCAATTCAGTCCCTATTTCACCGCAACTCTTTTGGTGCAAAGTAACCTGTCCCCCTTGTACCAATTAGCTGGTGTGGCGCCAGCGAGGGTCGGTGAGAGTTCTCGCCACACCCAGCCCAACGGGCAGAAACGCTACGATGAGCACTGCGCGCACAAACCAGCCGAGCATATTGACTGTGTCGAAGGTGCACATGTAATACATAGAGCGATAGAGATACAGACCGGGCACCATAATGACAATCGAAGGCACCGTGAGGGCGATGCGCGGGTAGGTGAGCTTGACTTCAGCCAAGCTTGCGAGCAGCCCCGATACCAGCGCGCCGATAATCGCTGCTGCCTCGGGAGGCATTCCCGTGCTGAGGCCCAGGAAGGGAATCATCGTCGGCGCATCGACAAGGGTCAGACGCAGGGTATTGGACACGGCACCGATCAACCCAGCTGCCGCGGCCATCTTTACCGGGCTGTTGAACATCACCGAGAAGCCGAATACGCCAACGAAGCTCATCACCACGCGCAGGAGCGTAAGGGCAAGCGGCGAAAGGCCCAGTGGGGCAAAGTCGTCCGGCGCTAGGCCAACACACTCGGCAACCATCCAACCTACGAGGGTCGCCATCACAATAATCGATACGGCATATGAAAGGCGCTCGATACCGCTTCGCATGTCGAGCTTAGCGATGTCGAGGCCTGCCGTAATGAGCGGAAAGCCGGGAATCACAAAGAGCATGGCGCCGATATAGCCTTCTTGGTGCGACATTGCCCCCGGTATGACCTGGCCAAGGCCGAGCAATGCCAGCAGATACGAAACGCAAGCG
>CABUZE010000035.1 GCA_902495955.1 uncultured Collinsella sp.
ATCCCGATCACGCCGTTCTTGGCTGTCTGTGTGCAGGAATTGCCGTACTGGCCCTCGCGCTATGTGCAATCAGCTGCACCATCAGCACCAAGGTTTATCGAGTACGCGACCTGTAATCGACAGCTAATAAGCTTAGGTGGTACCCCGCTTATTTTTTCAATGAAACAAGGCGGCATAGCGTCACCACCGCCCCTCACAACAGGCCGTCTAGTTCTTAGCAACCAAAAAGACACCGTCAGCATATCGAAGGTGAATACCTTTCCGAGAAGTGAACGAGTAAAAACAGTGCCCTGTAGCATCGACATTTTTAAGGACTCAATTCCTGCGGTTTTGTCTAAGAATCCTGCAGTTTTGTTCGAAAAAAGTGTGCATGTTCCAGGGGTCCAGATTTACTCGTTCACTTCGCGGAAAACCATTCACCTATGATTCGAGCCTTAACCAAATGCCCTCTTGAACTATGGCCCCTGTCTCACCACAGCGATATCAAAGCTTCATGGCGGGACGGTATCATCGGACGAGCGCCGTAAATCTGGCGCGGTTGTTCTTTGGGGAGGCATTTCACCCGTGTCGTGGGTCGTCGCAGCATTTGCGTCAGCATTCTTTGCCGGCATCACATCCATCTTGGCCAAATGCGGCATCAAGCAGACCGACTCCGATGTCGCGACGGCCATTCGCACCTGCGTGGTGCTCGTTTTCGCCTGGGCAATGGCGGGCATTTCTGGATCCATTGGAACCATTGGCAGCATCGAACCCAGATCCTGGCTCTTTCTCGTCCTCTCGGGACTCGCTACCGGCGCTTCGTGGATCTGTTACTTTAAGGCGTTGAGCATCGGAGACGTCAATAAGGTCGTACCGGTCGACAAGATGAGCACCGTGCTCGCCGCGCTGATCGCCATCGTGCTTTTTGGCGAGACGAGCAACCTTGCGGTTAAGCTCGTGGGAACCGCCGTCATTACCCTCGGCACGTTTTTAATGACCGAGAAGCAGCAATCCGCCGGACCCGAGCAGCAGCAAGACCGGACCTGGCTCGCTTACGACCTCGGCGCCGCCATGTTCGCAGCACTCACCTCCGTCCTCGCTAAGATCGGCATCGAAGGCGTCGAGTCAAACCTGGCCACGGCAATCCGCACCTGCGTGGTACTGGTTATGGCATGGGCAATCGTGGCAGCTAAAGGCAAGATGGGCCAAGCCGTGCACGTAGACCGCTACGAGCTCGTATTTCTCGCGGCATCGGGCATCGCGACCGGAGCATCGTGGCTGCTCTATTACTATGCCATCGCCGCAGGCCAGGTGAGCGTCGTGGTGCAGATCGACAAACTATCGATTGTCGTATCGGTACTATTTGCGCGCTTGGCATTCAACGAAAAGGTCTCGCGGCGCAGCGCCATCGGTCTCGCCCTCATCGTACTGGGCACCGCCGCGCTCGCGGTTTGGAAATAGCGCCGATTCCGAGCGAGATCTAGGCGCTCGCAAATCCATGACACAGCGCCACACCGGGCCTAGGGTGCTTGTATCGACCGTGCGCCACCGTGCTACTTGCGCAGCGACTTGGGCAGCGGAATGCCGGCGGCGATGACGGCGGCGATGATCATACAGATGATGCCTTTGAGCGGGAAGCACATGAGCAACAAGCCCACGACCATAACGGGTTGGCGCATGACCGCACCCATCGTCGATGCCGTGCAGACGGCGACGCAAAAGACCGGATCGGCGCCGGTAAGGATGGCAAGGCCGTAGCCCAGGCTTACGCCCGAGAAGATAACCGGGAAGAAGTGACCGCCGCGCCAACCAAGGTTGATGAGGGCGGGGGTCAGCATGGCCTTGACCAGACCGGTCGCGATAAGCACGCCGGTGGGAATGGTCAAGTAGGTTTCCATGAGCACGTCGGCCTGGGTCTCGCCGGCAAACATGGTGTAGGGCAGGACCGTGCCGCAAATGGCGAGCGCCAGACCGGCTAGCATGGCCTTGACGACAGGACGCTCCCCTATTGCATGGGCAAGCGCTTCGCTCGCGTGCTCAGAGACAAAGTACAGCCAGCCGCAGATTGTTCCGATCAACGACAGAGGGACGAGCCAGGTAAGCTCTAGGTTGCCCACCTCGGCGGACTCGAACCTGGGCATGCCCATGCCGCCGCCCACAAGCTGGCCAAGCAGCAGGTAGGTACCCAGACCGCCGGCAATCGCAATACCGTAGACCACCGTCTTTTGCGCCTTGGGCAGCTTGATCGTGATCTCGCCGGACGCGGAGCCCTCGTCGCCGTCGGCACTACCGGCAAGCGGCGCCACAAAGCCAAAGACGGGCGCGGTAAAGAGCGCCGTCAGGGCAGCCTGGGTACCCAGCAGCGTGAGCTCCCTAAACTCGGCGCCAAAGCGACGCATGCGGTCGCCGACCCAGCTGCACAGACCAGCGATAACGCCGGTCAGGCCGGCCTCCGGTCCAATGCTTCCGCCAAACAGCAGCGGCAGCAATGCCGCGAGCGAAAGCTTGCCCAGGTTGTCGTACGGGTAGCGCCCGTCTTGCTTAACCTTAGCCATCACCTGGTTGAGGTCATCGGTCTTGGTGCCTGTCATCTTTTCGTACAGACCGATTAACAGGCCGCCCAGCAGACAGACAAAAAACGGGTACGGCAAAAAGCCAAACGGGCCGCTGGCAAGCTCGGGCGAAGCGACGCCCAGCGCGTGCGGAATCTCGGTCCATAGATAGTCGATACCGTGCTCCATCGCAAAAAAGAACAGCCAGACCGCGGCACCTGCGAACGCACCGGTCACGGCAACGCTAAGTAAAAACAGCGCGCGGTTTTTGGGTTTGGCAAGGTTATCCATCGGGTCCTCCCGCGGTCAAAGTCGACATAGTTACGTTTTATTGTAGAGCGAGCGTTGCCCGAACGAGCCAACCGTCTGCGCCGCGAACGGCACCATTGGGAGCTATAGTGGGGCAAGCTCAAGACTTATCCGTTGATAATCGAGGCAATCTCGCGCAAATCGTCGGCAAAGTAGATGCCTTGCTGGCGCCTCGGGCTCGAAAGCCCCTTATCAATCATGTGCCCGAGCAGCGCCTTAAGGTCGTTGTAGTAACCGTCCAGGTTATACAGGATGCACGGCGCACTCAGGTGCCCCAACGACACCGCGGACATGACCTCGGCAATCTCCTCGAGCTTGCCCGTCCCGCCGGGAAAGGCAATGAACGCAGCGCCGAGCTCAATCATCTTGGCCTTGCGCTCCGCCATATCGCTCGTCACGATGAGGTCATCGATACCGTCATGTTGAAACTCGGCCTCGATAAAAAAGCTCGGCTCCACACCCGTCACGTGTCCACCCGCCTCGAGTACACTATCGGCAAGCGCACCCATCAGGCCCGATTTTGACCCGCCGTATACCAGCGCGTGTCCGTTGGCGCCAATCCAGTTGCCCAGCTCCTGCACCGCGGGCAGAAACGCCGGGGCATTGCCAGTGTTGGCACCCAGGTACACGGTGATGTTCATATTCAGTCCCCCTTATCGTGACGCGCGGCGCCCGTTTTAGCGCTGGCGTCGACGATACTCGCGCACGCGACGCGAAAGATCGGCAAGCTCGACGCGATCGAGCTCTTCCAAATGCTCCAAATCATCCATAAAGCGCGCCATGGTGTCCTTTTGACGTATCTTGATAAGCGTATTGCAGTAGTTCACCGCCACGCCCGTGAGCATGGCGATGTAGAAGATGCTGATGACGCTCAGAATGACGGTAATGGCGCGGGCAACCGGTGTCTCGGCCGGAATGTCACCAAAGCCGATGGTCGAGACCGTCTCAAAGCTAAACCACAGGCCATCGCCAAACGTGAGGGTCGTGGGCTCGGACAGCCAAACGGCCGTCGAGCACAGCAGATAGAAGATAAGAAACAGGCCCGTGATGCGCGCAAAGCCAGCCTGGCGCAACACGTCGGCAAGCGTCCTCAACTTGTTCATCGCGACCCCTTTTCCCAGCCGCCCAATCACGTTCGCTCGGTATTGTCCCACGCCTCCCCCGCAAACGAAACTAGTCATTGGGGACGTTCTTAAATGACTAGTCAAACAAGAACGTCCCCGATGACTAGTCGTTTAAGAACGTCCCCAATGACTGCCGGGCGGGAGCGTTTAGCGGTGCAGCTGCCGACTGGGCAGGTTGAGCTGGTATCCTTATGCGGTAATGTCTCGATTCGTTAGGATTGCATGTGAGAGCCGCCACTGTCCTTCGTTCAGTTATATATCGCGCCCTGGCCGTTGTGCTTGCCGCGCTTGTCGTGCTGAGTTCTATCGCGCCTGCCCAGGCTTTTGCCGATGACTCTAGTCAGCCAGTCAAGACGGTCCGCGTTGGTTGGCTCGTCAACAGCGAAGGCTTCCAGAACGGCACCCCCGGGGAGCGTCTTTCGGGATGGGGCTACGAGTACCTCCAGACCCTGTCGTACTACACGCCCGGCTGGCGGTACGAATACGTCTCCGGCACCTTCACCGAGCTTATGGACATGCTCGAGGCGGGCGAAATCGACCTCATGCCCAACATCTCCTATTCCGAGGAACGCGCCCAAAAGCTGCTCTTTTCCTCGAACCCCGAGGGCACCGAGCGCTACTACATCTACGCCAAGCCCGATCGCGACGACCTGACCAAGGGTGACCCCCAAGCGCTCCAAGGCCTTACCATCGGCTACAACCCCGACGTTATGCAAACCTTCGTTGGCCAGCAGTGGCTCGCCAACGAAGGCATTACCTGCACATACAGGGAGTATGACGGGGGATCCATGCTCTTTGACGCACTCGCAAACGACGAAGTCGATGCCGTCATCATGAACGACACCATTTCGTCGCCCGATGCCTCCCCCATGTTCTACGTTGGCTCGAGTGATTACTATTTTGCCGTCCCCAAAAGCCGCCCCGACCTGATGGACGACATCAATGCCGCCATGTCGGCAATCGCCCGCGTCAACCCACGCTATATCGACGAAGTCAAATCTAACTACTCGGCCCAAAACAGCGGTTCATCATCGCTCAACGGCCCCGAACGTTCCTGGCTCAAAGCAAATGACAACACCATCACGCTTGGCTACATTACGGGCAAACTCCCCTACTGCAACGAAGACGAAGACGGCAAAATGGAAGGCTCGCTCGCATCGCTTGCGACGACGTTGCACGATAAATTTGGCATTACGGTCAAAACCGTCGCCTTTGATAGCTACAAGATGATGTCAAAGGCCCTGTCAAAGGGAAGCATAGACGTTGCGCTGCCGGTATACCGAGATTACTGGTTTGCCGAGCAAACAGGCGTTGTGCAGTCGATATCGTTGGGGACCATATCCCTCACCGCCATCCACACCGGCAGCAACCTGAACAAAGATCTTCAGAACATCGCCTGTACCAAATCATCGTTTGTCAACAAAAATGCACTTGAAAGTCTGTTCCCCACAGCGACCGTAACCGAATACCAATCCGACGATGAAGCGTTCGACGCCCTCAGGAAGGGAACGGCGCACTGCATCGTCGCTCCTAGTTCACGCGTAAAAACCATCGGTGACCGTTACGATCTCGAGGACTGCGAGACGACCGAGCTCCCTGACACCTGTGAGCTCTCGTGCTGGATTTCGCGCGGAAAACCCGAGCTGTTGGGAATCATCAACAAGGGCATCATCAATGCCGGAGAATCGCTCTCCGCAAGCAATTTCTCCTCCACGTCGTACACGGCCCAGGAATCCAACACGCTTCAATTCCTTTATCGCAACCGCACCGCCATTGCAGCTACCCTCATCGGTATGTTGTCGGTCGGCATCGTCCTGCTCATCTGGGCGCTCGTACGCGCTCGAACCGAGCGCAAAAAAGCCGATGCCGCCAACGCCGCTAAGACGGCATTCCTCACGCGCATGAGCCACGACATCCGTACGCCGCTCAACGGTATCCTGGGCCTTATCGAGATCGAGGAATTGAAGGAAGGCGATATCCAGGTCGCCCGCGAGAGCCGTGCCAAGGCGCGCGTTGCCGCCAATCACCTGCTCTCGCTGATCAACGACATCCTCGAGATGGGCAAAATCGAAGACCGCAAGCTAACACTGGAGCATGCGCCTTTTAACCTCAAAGAGCTCTGCGACGACACACTGGTGCTGTGCAAGCTCCGCGCGTCCAGTAACGGCATCACAATGCAGGACAATAGTCTGCCGTACGCCACGGGGCCATACATGATCGGCAGTCCCACCCATATCCGACAGATCATGATCAACCTGTTAGACAACAGCATTAAGTACAACAAGCGCGGCGGCTCCGTCACCTTTAGCTCAAAGGCCAAGCCACTCGATAACGGGCGCGCTCTCTTTTGCTTTAGCGTTTCGGACACCGGCATTGGTATGACTCCCAAGTTTTTAAAGCATATCTATGAGCCGTTTGCCCAAGAAGGTGACGATGCGCGCAGCAAGTTCCAAGGAACCGGCATGGGCATGCCAATCGTCAAGTCGCTTATTGAACTGATGGGCGGTACGATTGAGATTTCGAGTGAGGTTGGCGTGGGGAGTACGTTCAGCGTCCAGATTCCGCTCGATATCGACAAAGACCCTCAGGCAAGAGAACGCGCGGACGAGTAAGCAGACAGCTGCTCGCTTGCCGGCATGAACGTTCTTTTGGCAGAAGATAACGAGCTCAATGCCGAGATTGCCCAGGCGCTGCTCGAAAGCGAAGGCATTATCGTAACTCGCGCCGCCGATGGCAACGAAGCGGTCGACCTATACGTTGGCCGTCCCGCCGGCAGCTTCGATGCGATCCTGATGGACATTATGATGCCGGACATGGACGGCTACGAGGCAACCCGCGCGATTCGTCTGAGCGAGAAGGTCGATGCAGCCGATATCCCCATCATCGCGCTCACCGCCAATGCCTTTGCCGAAGACGCCAAGGCGGCACACGACGCCGGCATGAACGCCCATCTGTCCAAACCGCTCGACTTTAACAAGCTCAAAAACATACTCGCCCGCATCAAGAAAAACGGATCCGTTTCGCTATAGTTTGTGCTCAACCACCACGCACGACCAGAAAGGAAGCCAACGATGTTTAGGCCCTTACGCCGAAAGAAACGCGCCATCACTGACGAGGAAGCGCGCGAACTGCTCGCCACCTGCAAGCGCGGCGTCTTTGCCGTCAACGGCGACGATGGCTACCCGTACGCCATTCCCGTCAACTACTTCTTCGACGCCGAGCACGACAAGATTTATTTCCATGGCGCCAAGGCCGGCCACAAGGTCGACGCACTCAAGCGCGATGACAAGGTCTGCTTTACCGTTTACGGCAACGAGTGGTACCAGGACGGTGACTGGGCCCCATACGTTATGAGTACCGTGGTCTTTGGCCGCTGTCGCCTGGCGAATGACACCCCCGCTTTTATCGAAGATAAAGTTCGCCAGCTCGCGCTTAAGTACTACCCTTCTGCCGAAGAAGTCGAAGAGGAAATCGCCAAGGACATTAAGGGCGTCCAGCTCTACGAGATTACAATTGAGCATCTTTGCGGCAAGCAGATTCAAGAAAAGTAAGCCTCTCAGCAGGTCTGCGCCCAATGGTTACAGATGCCTTACCACACGGGGCCTTCCAGCCGACTTGGCAGAAGGCCCCGCATTCAGTGCACACTTACCGCGTATTAAAAACGTAGCGGTCCAGGCGGTCGCACGCTTCCCTTACGCGCGAAGGCGGCAGCGCCAGATTCACGCGAATGTGGCAGGGCCCGTGGAACGGACGGCCGTCCTGATACCCCACGCCCA
>CABUZE010000036.1 GCA_902495955.1 uncultured Collinsella sp.
AGATGTTCTCGACCGCCAAGGCCCTGGTTGCCTCGCAGGTGAGCATGGTACCGTTTGCGATTGCGGCGCTGATCTACTGGGTTTTCAACTTCGTGGTCGAGATGCTGTTGGGCGCCGCCGAAAAGAAGCTGGACTATTATCATGACTAACTCGGTGATGAAAATCGAAAGCGCTCGCAAGGCGTTTGGCGGCAATGAGGTGCTCAAGGATATCTCGCTTGAGGTGAAGCGTGGCGAGGTCGTGGCGATTATCGGGCCTTCGGGTGGCGGCAAGTCCACGCGGCTGCGGTGTGCCACGCTGCTCGAGACACTCGGCGGAGGCTCGCTCTCGTTTGGTGACCTTGCCGTTGCGACGGATGCGGGTTCGGGCGCAGTCTATGCGAAGGGCGATGTGCCCAAGCGGGCACGCTCGCGATTCGGCCTGGTGTTCCAGAATTACAACCTGTTCCCGCACTATACCGTGATGAAAAACATCATCGACGCGCCGATCCGCGTGCTTAAGCGCCCGCGCGAACAGGCGGAAGCTCGTGCGCGCGAGTTGATCGCGCAGATGGGGCTTACGGGCAACGAGAACAAGGTTCCGTGTGAGCTTTCGGGCGGTCAGCAACAGCGTGTGAGTATCGCCCGCGCCTTGGCGCTCGACCCGGAGATCCTGTTCTTTGACGAGCCGACCTCGGCGCTCGATCCCGAGCTGACGGCCGAGGTGCTGCGTGTCATTAAAGACCTTGCCGCGCAGAATATGACGATGGTGATTGTGACCCACGCAATGCAGTTTGCGCGCGATGTTGCCGACCGCGTGGTCTTTATGGATGGCGGCCGCATTGTCGAGGAGGGTCCTGCCGAGCAGGTCATCGACCATCCGCGTGAGCAGCGCACCCGTGAGTTCTTGAGCCGTATCGAGGGATAGGCTCAGGTATTTACTCAACTATTAATTAAGGCGAAGCCGCCGCAGGTCTTACGGTCTGTGGCGGCTTTTTGTTTGCATCGACGGGGTTCAATAATCGCCTCACAAGCTTGTCTCTTCCTCTCGCCGCCTGTATTCATACGTGCGCCGAAAGGTATGCATGGACGGTCGCCCGTGAGGGTAGGGTGGTGGCATAGGACATTTGGAGGGTGAGTCGGCTCGGCTGCCGACCATGCTGCTCCCGGGATGGCACCGACCGCGAACTCTCCCCGTTGGCATCGCGCATTGCGCGCGGCCCTGCAAGGAGGTCATCATGGGTGCTCCCAAGACCGGTAACGTAAGGAACGTGGTGCTCGTAGGCCAAGGCGGGGTGGCCAAGACTTCACTCGCCGAGGCCATGCTCCACCTTTCCGGCAAGACCGCCCGCCTGGGCGGCCACGACGGCACCAAGCCCACGCTCGACTATGACCCCGAAGAGGTCAAGCGTGCATTTTCCATCTCGACGACCATTGCACCGATCGACTGGAAGGGCGCGCGCATCAATGTGCTCGATGCCCCGTGTTACCCCGATTTTATCGGCGACGCCTTTGCCGCGATGAGCGTCTGCGAGACGGCCCTGTTTGTGGTCGACGCCGAGGCCGGCCCGCAGCCTACGACGGTTAAGCTCTGGTATGCCGCCGAGGACCTGCGCTTGGCGCGTGCGGTGTTCGTAAACCGCCTGTCGCGCTCCGAGGCTAGCTTTGCGACCACGATGGACCTGCTGCAGGAGCGCTTTGGCACGCGACTGGGCGCCGTGACCCTTCCCTGGGGCGAGGGCGAGGACTTTGATGGCATCATCGACCTGGTGCGTATGAAGGCGCGTCACTGCAACGGCACCGAGGCCGTTGAGTCGGAGATCCCCGAGGAGTATCGTGCCCAGGCCGAGGAAGCCCATGACCATCTGTGCGAGCTGGTGGCCGAGGCTGACGATGAGCTGATGATGAAGTACCTGGAAGGCGAGGAGACGCTGACGCAGGAGGAGCTCGAAGGCCTGCTGTCGAAAGCGATCGCCGAGCGCATCTTTGTGCCGGTCTTTGCGGGCGATTGCATTAAGGAGCAGGGCGTCAACTCGCTGATGGACGACATTGCCACGTACTTCCCGGCGCCGACTGACTACGGCGAGATGCCGCTCATCGACGGCGACTCGCTCAAGATCTCGAGTGACGATGACCGTCCGGTGGCATTTGTGTTTAAGACGCTGGCCGACCCACAGCAGGGCCGCATCAGCTTTATCAAGGTACTGACGGGTACGCTTGAGCCGGGCCTTGAGCTGATTAATGCCCGCACGCGCAAGAGCGACCGTCTGGCTCACCTGTATGTGATGTGCGGCCGCGACATGACCGAGGTCGGTCACGCCTATGCCGGCGACATTATCGTGGCGCCCAAGCTGGCGGCCGAGACGGGCGATACGCTCTCGATTACCGGCAAGGTCGAGGCGGCGGCGTTTAAGTTCCCCAACTCGCAGTACCGCATCGCCATTGAGGCCGAGAATCGTGGCGACGAGGAGAAGCTCTACACGTTTATCGAGAAGGCCTGCAAGGCCGATCCGACCATGAGCATCGACCGCGACGAGGAGACCGGGCAGACCATCATCTCGGCGGTGGGCGAGGCGCAGGTTTCGGTGCTGCTCAACCGTTTGGAGGATCGCACCAAGGTCGTGGCCAAGAGCGTGCCGATCCGTATTCCGTATCGTGAGACCATTCGCCGCACGGCAAGTGCCCAGGGCCGCCACAAGAAGCAGACAGGCGGTGCCGGTCAGTACGGCGACTGCTGGCTGCGTGTGGAGCCGCTCATTGGGCCCGACGGCACGAGCGACGGCTATGAGTTTGTTGACGAGGTCGTGGGTGGCCGCATCCCGCGCTCGCTCATCCCCGCCGTGGACAAGGGCGTCCAGGAGACCATGAAGGACGGCATCATTGCCGGCTACCCGCTTACGGGCATTCGTGTGGCGGTGTACGACGGTTCGTATCACAGCGTCGACTCCAACGAGATGGCGTTTCGTGCGGCGGCTCGCATCGGCCTGCGCAAGGCATGCGCCGATGCCGACCCGGTGGTGCTGGAGCCCATCGAGGAAATCACGGTGACTATCCCCGAGAGCTACGCCGGCGCCGTGATGGGCGACATCTCGGCATCGCGCGGTCGCGTGACGGGCATGGAGACCGATGAGCGCGGAGACACCGTGGTTATTGCCCAGGCGCCGCTGGCCGAGCTGACGGATTATTCGACGCGTCTGCGCTCTATCACGCGCGGCACGGGTGACTTTACCATGAAGCCCGCTGGCTATGAGCAGGTTCCCTATGACGTTCAGGCCAAGCTGGTCGAGCGCTATGAGGAGGGGCGCGCCAAGTAGCATGTAGTTTTGCCTGCAATGTAGGTGCTGACGAAAAGGCCGTCCTGGGTAACCGGGGCGGCCTTATTTGATCCGTATGCGACGGAAGGATTGCGGATCATTTTTTGGGCTACGGGAGGCGCGGTCGGCACTAGTCTCCGGATGCCTGGTTGCGGCCGGTGGCGTAGTCGATCTGCACGTGCGGCTGCAGATTGTAGCAATATACGTGGAAGCAGAGGGTCTTGCCGTGGTCCTCGACCGATTGCGCCTCAAGGCGCACGCCACGGCAGACAAATTCCTCTTCGTTATACATGGGCGTGACGCGGTAGAGCACATGGTTACCCGTATCGCGAATATAGCTGAGGATCTGCTCTTCAAACGGTAGCATGCCCGTCTCGTTGAGATAGCGCGTGCCGGTGAGGAGATTCTTGCGGTTGGCGTTTTCGCCGCAGAGCGACCAGGCGATGAGATGGCAGCGGTTGTAGAGGCTCTGGCCCGGAATAAAGTCGTAGCGCTGCTGATGCCATCCGGCGGGGTGGATACGCGAGATGTCGCCGCGCTTGCCCTGACCGAGCGATTCGGGGCCCACGCAGGCGAGCGCTTTACGGGTGCGGCCCAAGCTGTCGAGCTTGGAGAACTTCTTAAAGCAGCCCTCTTCGGTGGCACGCTCATACTCGTCGAGCGTGAACGACGGCGTGCCCAACGGGTGCGTGCTGTCGGCGCGAAGGGCAACGTAGGGGTTGCCGGCGTAGTCGGGAATGCTGCTGAGATAAACACCGCGGGCGCGGTTGAGGTCAGGGTTTTCGACTTCGTCGATGGGAGTGGCGGCGCTATCCGCGGAGGCAGCGTCGCCGGTGTCGGTTGCGGCGGATTCAGAGTCATCGCCAGAGTCTTGGCTATTTTGAGAGTCCGGGGAGCTCGCTGTTCCCGATTCGAGCCGGGCAACCAGGTCTGCCTCGTCGTCGGTGCGGCTGGGACTCTCGTTTTGTTTTTCGGCCATAGCCGCTGCCTGCTCATCGCTTTGCGGCGACAACAGCTTGGGCGCCCCGTCGAGCGACCCTGTGAACAGCGCAAACCCCAACACCACGGCGGTGCCGATGGAAAGTACTTGCTTGTAGGCGGACTTGCGCGACATTGAGGCTCCTGGATGGACGGTTGGGAATCTACCAGTCTAGCAGGAGCCGGCAGGGGCCGTTCTGTCGAACAAATACTTAAGATTTGGGACAAACGCTACGGATTCATTTACCTCATATGGAGCTGCGGCGGTTGTGTACATAAAGCTACTCGGCGTTTTCCCAGATAAAACTTGCTAGAACAAACCTGTTCCTTATTGGCAGGTCAGTTAACGTAGTCCAGGTTGAGCATATGCGAGCGAGCGGGCTCCGGGTGCGGTAAGGTGACGTGAAACAAGCGGGCGCTGACCTTTTGGTCGCGCCCGTGAAGTTGAACGTCAGATTGCCGTGCCCGGAGCCCGCGCAGCGCCGAGCAGTTGCGCCGTTTGTAAAACGGCGCAACCTACAGGTTCATGTTGCCGTGGATGTAGGGGGTGACCTCGGGGGAGATGTGGCCGCAGCCCAGCTTGCGCAGCGCGGACTCGATGGCGGCGGGCAGCGGGGCCTTGCCCTCGGCATCGACGGCGCCGCCGCCGAGGGCGGCGATCTTGGCGACATCTGCGGGGGCGGCCTCGATGTGCATGCAGCCGCCGACCAAGCGCGCGCGAACCTGCGCCAGACCAAGTTCGTGCAGGTAATCCTCGCAGGCGCGGATTAAATCGACCTTCTCGCGCGTAAGCTCCTCGCCCGTGGGGACGCGCGTGGCAAGACAGGCTCCCGCCGGCAGGTTCCAAACGGGATATCCCCATGCGCGCAGCAGCTCGCGCTCTTCGTCCTTGGTAAAGCCGACCTCCATAAGAGGGGAACGTACACCGAGCTCTTCTGCTGCTCGCATGCCAGGGCGGTAGTCACCGCGATCGCTTGCATTGCTGCCATCGATGACGGTGGGAAAGCCGAGCGACTTGGCGTGGTTGACGATAGCGGTAAAGCCGGCGTGCTTACAGTGGTAGCAGCGATTAGCATCGTTGCAGACTACTTGGGGGAGCTGCAACTGATCGATCGAAAGATTGAGCACAGGGAGCTTAAAATGCGGCTCCTCATTGGCTTGCCCGTCAACGGATCGCTCAAACGAAGCCTGTTCGGGCGTGCCGATGAGCGGCGTGGTGAGGTGGACGAGAAGCGTGCTAGCAGGCATGATGCGGGCGCAGACCGCGGCCAAAAAGCTGCTGTCGACGCCGCCGGAAAAGCCGATGGCAACGCGTCCGTATGCCAAAAGCAGCTGCTCGAGCTCTGCGAGTTTATCCTGAAGCTCCTTTGCAGGTGCGGTGGTGTCTGAAAACATGAATCGATCCTTACCAATATGTACTCGGTCAAAAACTATAATCCTACCGGGCTGCTTGTCATAATACTTCTACCTATGTAACGAAAGTGCAATATGGCATATACGTTATATACAAGTTGCCAAATGCGGTAGAGTTGCGGTAATGCGATAGCGAGAGCCGATGGGGGACCG
Source organism: uncultured Collinsella sp. (assembly GCA_902495955.1). Lineage (GTDB taxonomy): Bacteria > Actinomycetota > Coriobacteriia > Coriobacteriales > Coriobacteriaceae > Collinsella. The sequence goes on from CABUZE010000036.1 coordinate 5,837, forward strand.
ATATGATCAAGGCTGTTATTTTTGACATGGACGGAACGCTGGTCGATACCGAGCGTTTGGGCATTAAGGCATGGAAGGCGGGCGCTGCCGAGCTGGGGGTCGCGATTGATGAAGCGCTGATCCATCAGTTTATCGGTCGCACGCTGCCCGATGTTATGGACCTCCTTGATAAGCATTATGGCAGCCACGAAACCACCGAGGCGGTCTATGCCCGTCACAAGGAGATTCGCGACGAGATGGTCAAGACCGAACTGGAGCTTAAGGCCGGCGCCGCCGAGTGCATAGACGAGCTGCTGGCTGCGGGCTATCACGTGGGTCTAGCGACGTCGTCGCGCCTCGTTACGGCCGAGCGCAACCTTAAGATGGTCGGTCTTTTTGACAAGTTTGAAACGGTGACCTGTGGCGAGGACGTCGTGCACGGTAAGCCCGACCCCGAGATGTATCTGCTCGCCTGCGAGCGCGCGGGCTTTGCCCCCGAGGAGTGCGCCGTGGTCGAGGATTCGCGCAACGGCTGCGTCTCGGGCATCACGGCCGGCTGCCACGTCTTTGCCGTGCCCGATATCGTGCCGCTGCCGCAGGATGTGGTGGATGGCTGCGAGGCCGTGCTCGATACGTTGTTCGATCTGGCGGCGGCGGTCAAGGCTGTGCACTAGGCAATTGCGGCGTTGAAGAGAGTAGTTGGCCGTGTCTTTGCGCCTAAGCAAAAGAGGTCCGGCAATGGTCGGGCCTCTTTTGCTTAGGCGGCGTTTTTGCATACTGGCCGACGTGCTATAGATACGCGCCTAGGTTGATGGCGGTGGCTTCGGCGTGGCTGCTCGCCTGGGTGCTGGCGCGCTCGAGGAGGAACGGCCGCACGAGTTCTTGGCGGTTGATATCCTCCGCGGTGGTGACTGCGGCGACGGTGCGCGCTGCAGAGCCGACGCGGATATGCTTGGTCTTTGCCGGGGCTTTGTTCTCAATCTGCTCCATCAGCAGTTGGACACCCTTGCGGCCAATTTCGTAACCCGGCGGCGCCACGGTGGTGAGGGGGACCGATCCGCTCCAAGCGAGTGGGTTGCCGTCGCATCCGGCCACGCGAACCTGCTCGGGGACGGAGATGCCTTTGTCGACCAATGCCGAGATAACGCCCGAGGCTAACACGTCGGTCAGGCCGACGACAAAATCGGGGCGTTCGTCGGCAGGGCGCCCGGCAATCTGAGCGCCAATGCTGTAGCCGTCGGCTGCGGTATTCCACTCTCCGGCGTCAATGACTTCAATTTTGATATCGGGATGCAGGGCGAGGGCCTTGTGAATGCCAAGTACGCGCAGGGTGAGCTGCATGAATGCCGCTCTGCCCACAACGGTGATATGGCGTGCGCCGCGGGCGATGGCGAGCTCGGCGATAATGCGCCCCTGCGCCTCGTTGTCGGCGGCCACGTAGTAACCGGGCTCGGAGCAGTGGATGTCCAGATGGACGATCGGCACGGGCATCTTGGTCGTTGCGGGGTGCCAGTCGGGGGACGCCATGGGCTGAACCATGACGCCGGACATTTGCGTGCCCATAAAGTAGCGCAGGTAATGGTCCTGGAGAATATCGTCGTTGTCGGCGTTGGCGATGAGCAGGTCGTAACCGTGCTTGCGGGCCTCGTTATGGGCGCCGCTGGCAATTTGGAGCGAAAAACCGTGGTCGAGACGGGGAAGGACCAGGCCAAAAGACTTGGTGGTGCC
>CABUZE010000037.1 GCA_902495955.1 uncultured Collinsella sp.
AGCTGGCCGTTGTCGGCTATGTCGTCATGGATAAGCGCTCCCGACTGAAAGTGCTCGATAGCTGCCGCCGCGCTGCGGGCGCTCTCAAAGTTACCGCCCACTGCGGTTGCGGCGAGCATGCAGATAAGCGGGCGGTGGCGCTTGCCGGCATTGGCGGTAAATGCCGAGAGCGGGGTATACAGGTAGCGCTCGATATCGGCAGAGGTCGCCTGTCCGTCAAAGAACGTGGCCAGATAGTCGTTGATCTGGTCAAAGTGCTGGGCTAAAAAGCTGGTAAACGGACTGGACACGGGTTCTCGCATTCTTTCTTAGGTTGCATCGTTGCGGTGTGCAGATACCATATTGCCACATTGGAGTTGCCGGCGCGTCTGTTTTGGCGATTTGGGGAAACGGGACGTGTGCGCGTGCCGGCTGCTTATATAAGCCTAAAGTGCTCGAGCGCCTTGACGACGCCATCTTTGTCGACCGAGTCGGTGATGTAGTCGGCGCGCTTTTTGAGATAGTCCGGCGCATTGCCCATGGCGATACCGACATCGACGGCGTTCATCAGCGAGACGTCATTGCTGGCGTCGCCGATGCCGTATACGGTTCCGTGGTGGGGATCGAGGGCGTCGAGTACAGACTGGATGCCCCCGCGCTTCGTGCATTCGCGGGGCGAGATTTCGGTTACCTCGAGTTCGAGCTCGTTAAAGCACAGCAGCGGCTCAAGTGCCTTATCTTGAGCGATGTGGTTGGCGAGCGATGTAGACATCAAGATCTTGTAGACACTGTAATGTTGCAGCTGCGTGACTGCGTCGCCCAGGGTGCGCGCGTATCCGGGAGCATCGGGGGCATCGGCACTCATGCGCACGACGCCGTTGAGGCCCTCAAAGCGGATGACCTCGCCCGATTGCTCAAGATAGGGGGCAAGATGCTGCAGCATGCTGGGCGTCATCGACAGATCGCGAATTGCGTGTCCGTTGATCTCGGCGTAACCGCCCGCAAGACAGACGATGCCGGTCCAGGGCAGCTCTAGAAGTTTGGGGTGGATGCAGCTGAGGGTGCGTCCTGTGCAGATAAAGGCCATGTTGCCATTTGCAACGAAATCGCGGATGGCCTGCGAGACCGCCTCGTTGGGATAGGGGGACAGGTCACGCTCGCTCTCGGGAAGCTCTTGTGCCGCTCGAGGGTCTTGCCAGGCGAGCGTTCCGTCGATATCGAAGAAACAGATATCGCTGCGATTATGGGCTGCGCTGGCGGCAGGGGAGGCCGAGGTGGTGGGCACAAATTCCGGCTCGAGGCCCATGATCTGGTCAAAATGCTCTTTAACGCGGGGAACGGAGATGCCGATGATCACCTGGGCGGTCTTGCCCGTAATGATGAGGCCCTTGGCGCCCACCGCGACAAACGACGCGTTATCTGCAACGATGGAAGGGTCTGCGACCTCGACGCGCAGGCGCGTGGCGCAGTTGGTTGCGCCCACGATATTGCCAACGCCACCTAAAAGCTGAATTACCCGCTCAGCGAGGACGTGATCTTGATCGGATCGACTATCGACCTCGTCATTGGGGGATTGCTCTTTGGCAAAGTCGCTTCCCGTTAAACAATCGATTGCCGCGCGATTGGCAACATGATCCTCGCGGCCCGGTGTCTTAAGGTCATAGACCAAGATGAGTGCTCGAAAACTAACAAAAAAGATGAGGCTAAAGGCAAGGCCGATACCGAGCGCCAAAAGATAGGCACCGGCATGCGTGCGCATGAGCGGAATAAAGTTGAAGGCTGCCATCTCCATGAGGCCGCCCGAGAAGATGCCGACGATGCCAAAGAGATTCATGGTTGTGGCAAGGCAAGACGATAAGACGGCGTAGAGCAAAAAGAGCCCGGGGTGGGTGAACATAAAGAGAAACTCGAGTGGCTCGGTAACGCCGCAAACCACCGAGGCGACGATGGCGGGCAAAAGGATGACCTTAAGGCCGGCGCGGCGCTCTGGTTTTGCGGTGGAGTAGAACGCGGCTGCGATGGCGGGAAGGCCAAAGAGCTTGACCCAGCCGGTGGCGGTAAAACCGGCCCACGGCGCAAGTTCATTAAGGGGGCGCGTGCTATGGGAGAGGATGGGGAGCAAGCTGCTCCACGTGGCGTAGATGCCGTCGTTAATGACCAGGTTGTCGTAGTAGATCGGCATGTAGAGCAGGTGGTGCAGCCCCATGGGCTCGAGCGCTCGCTCCAAAAGCACAAAGATGCCCACGCCAAAGGGGCCGACGCTCGTAAGTGCATGGCGCAGCGTTTCGGTCATTGCGTATACGGAGGGCACGATGGCGGCCGAGATAGCGGCAAGGGCAAACACGGCAAAAAAGCTGATGAGGTAGACCAGCGAGGAGCCCGAGAAGGTGCCGAGCCAATCGGGAACCTTGGCATCGTAGAAGCGGTCATGGATGGCGACGACGGTTGCCGATACCGCCAGCGGGCCGATAATGCCGGTGTCGAGCGGCTTGATGCCGTCGATGATGGTGATGCCGCTAGCGGAGGTCAAAGACGACGGGTACTTAAGTCCAAGATTGTCTCCGCTCAGCTTAATGATCTCGCTCAAAAAGAAGCAGTAGGCAAAATAGGCCACGAGTGCCTCGAGGCAGCAGCGTGCCGGTTGCTTTTGGGCAAGACCGATAGGCAGCGCTACGGCAAAAAGGAGCGGGAGGCGTTTAAAGACCGTCCACGAGCCGCGCTGGATGATGGTCCAAAAAGCGTACCAAGGGGTTCCGTATACGGCGAGATCGCCGACGATGTCCGCAGTCGTTGCGAGAGCGGAGACGCCGACCATGAGGCCCGATATAGAAAACAGCATGGCGGGAGCGAACATTGCCCCGCCAAAGCGTTGGATTTTTTGCAGCATGTTCTGCCTTCCGAATATCGAGGCGCGTTGCGCGTGGGGAAACGTTTAAACAATGGATTCATTGTAGAGGACCAGACGATTGTTGTGCCGGCAGTTTTGAGCGAAACCGATTTGGGCACGACAGAAACCGTCAACGGTTAAATCCTGTCGCTTTACCGATATTCGGTTTAAACAACTTTAAGAAATGCTATCGTGCCTAGCCGGAAATGAATAATGTAGAGGTGAAACAATGCCAAAAGCGATATACGAAGGAATCTACCGAGAAATACGCTCGCGCATCATTAATGGGACCTATGCGTTTCAGGAGATGCTGCCAACCGAAGCCGAGCTGACCGCGGAATTTGGCTGCACGCGCAATACCGTCCGCCGCGCTTTGAGCATGCTGGCCGACGGGATGTTTGTGCAGCCCATACACGGCAAGGGCGTGCGCGTTATTTGGCTTAAGGGCGAAACCGACATGTTGGGCGCACTCGAAGAGGTTGAGTCGTTTGGCGAGTTTGCAAAGCGCAACAATGCCGTTGCATCGACGGACGTTAAGTCTTTCGAACATCTGGTTTGCACCGAGCAACTCTCTCGTCACCTGGGCTTTAAGGTGGGCGAGGAGTTGATTCGCGTAGTGCGTGTCCGAAGCCTCAACGGCAACGCGCGCCAAGTGGACCATGGCTATTTTTTGGCGTCGATCGCCAAGGGCCTGACTCCCGAGATCGCGGCAGATTCTATTTACGGCTATCTGGAGCACAAGCGCGGTGTCAAAGTGATGGCGAGCCGTCGTACGGTGAGTGTCGAGCTCGCCAACGATGAGGACTGCAGCTATCTTGACCTCGGCAAATACAACTGCGTTGCCGTCATGGAGAGTCAGTCGTACACCTCGGATGGCATCTTGTTTGAGGTGACGCACACTCGCACACACCCCGAGATCTTCCATTACCGCGTCAATTCCAAGCGATAGCCGGCTAGCTCGCAGCCTGACGAGACTCATGGCCTCAAAGAGAAAACGCCCGGTCAAACCGACGGTACATCGGCTTGACCGGGCGTTTTCTCTGCATTAGATAACAAATAATTGTTTATACAAAACTTGTCAAGTATCAAGTTGAAATTACCGTTCACCGAAGTTTTTCTACCGCTCTAGTAATACTTGTTCAAACAACTAGCCAAATAGCGTATCGTTCAAATCAGCAAAAGGGGCAAAGTCCCCGAGCCAATCTCCGAAGGCGGCGGCAAAGGGTGCCGCCACGGTGTGAAAGGGTGGATTGTAATGAAGAACGAAATGAGCAGAAGGCAGTTCCTGGGCTTTGCTGGTTCCGCGGCTGCAGTTCTTGGTCTGGGCCTCGTGGGTTGCGGTGGTTCTGCCGGCTCCGGCTCCTCTGCTTCTGGTGACGCTGCCGAGGTCTACTTCCTCCAATTCAAGCCCGAGGTCGACAAGGAGTGGAAGGAGATCGCCAAGGCCTATAAGAAGGAGAAGGGCGTCGAGGTCAAGATCGTGACCGCCGCTTCCAACACATACGAGGAGAAGCTTAAGTCCGAGATGTCCAAGAGCTCCGCTCCGACCCTGTTCCAGGTCAACGGCCCCACCGGTCTTAAGAACTGGAAGGATTACTGCGCCGACCTGTCCGATACCAAGCTCCGCGGTGAGCTCATTGACGACTCCCTGGCTCTGCAGTCCGACGGCAAGGATGTGTGCATCGACTGGGTCCAGGAGAGCTTCGGCATCATCTACAACAAGCAGCTGCTCGAGAAGGCTGGCTACAAGGCCGAGGACATCAACTCCTTCGACAAGCTGAAGGCTTGTGCCGATGACATCCAGGCCCGCAAGGACGAGCTTGGTGTCGAGGGTGCCTTCACTTCCGCCGGCATGGACGACTCCTCCAGCTGGCGCTACACCACCCACCTTGCCAACATGCCGCTCTACTACGAGTTTGAGAAGGAGCACAACCAGGAGGACGACGAGATCAAGGGTGAGTTCCTCGACAACTACAAGCAGATTTTCGACCTGTACATCACCGACTCCACCTGCGATCCTTCGCAGCTTGCTTCCAAGACCGGCGACGACGCCACCAACGAGTTCGCAACCGGCAAGGCCGTCTTCTACCAGAACGGCTCTTGGGCCTACTCTGACCTCGTCAAGGCCGGCATGACCGACGATCAGATTGGCATGATGCCGATCTACATCGGTGTTGACGGCGAGGAGAACCAGGGCCTGTGCTCCGGCGGCGAGAACTACTGGTGCGTGAGCTCCCAGGCTTCCGAGGATGCCCAGAAGGCCACCGAGGACTTCATGTATTGGTGCGTCACCGCTGACACCCCGACCAGCATCATCGCCGACAAGATGGGTCTGACCGCTCCGTTCAAGAGCGCCAAGGAGACCACCAACGTCTTCTCGCAGCAGGCCGTTGCCATGGCCAAGGACGGCAAGAAGACCGTCGCTTGGGACTTCGTCTACATTCCCTCCGAGGAGTGGAAGAAGAACCTCAAGCAGGCTCTGATTGCCTACGCTGCCGATAACAGCAAGTGGGACGGCGTCAAGAACGCCTTCGTCGATGGCTGGAAGACCGAGAAGGCCGCTTCCGAGTAAGCAGTTGCTGCCCAAGCTATCTGATTAGCGACAGGGGGCGGGCAGACGTTGGTTTGCCCGCCCCCTGCATATTGAAAGGACCCTTTTATGGGCAAAGCACTCAAGCGCTGGTGGCCGCTCTTTATGCTGCCCACGTGCCTGGCGTTTATGATCGGGTTCGTGATCCCTTTTATCCAGGGCTTCTATCTCTCGTTCTGCCAGTTTATTATCATTAGTAACGCGCACTTTGTCGGTATCGAGAACTACGTGCGCGCGCTGTCCGATCCGCAGTTCTCCACGTCGTTCTTCTTTACCGTGGCGTTTGCCTTCCTGTCGACGGTGCTCATCAACGTGATTGCCCTCGCCATCGCGCAGGCGCTCACCCGCAAGGCGCTCAAAGGCACCAACATCTTCCGTACGATCTTCTTTATGCCGAACCTGATCGGCGGCATCGTGCTGGGCTACATTTGGCAGATTCTGATCAACTGCCTGCTCTCCAACGTGGGCGCCCAGCTCATCGCCCTTAACTCTGCTGCTGGCTTCTGGGGCCTTATCATCCTGACCCTGTGGCAGCAGGTCGGCTACATGATGATTATCTACATCGCTGGTCTGCAGTCCATTCCGTCCGACTACATCGAGGCCGCCAAGGTCGACGGCGCTACGGCATGGCAGACGTTTTGGAAGGTTAAGATCCCTAACCTGATGCCGACCATCACCATCTGCCTGTTCCTGTCCATCACCAACGGCTTTAAGCTGTTCGACCAGAACCTCGCCCTTACATTCGGATACGATTCGCACTCCACCGAGATGCTCGCCCTGAACATCTACAACACGTTCTATTCGCGTGCCGGTATCGCATGGCAGGGTATCGGTCAGGCCAAGGCGGTTATCTTCTGCATCCTGGTCGTGGCCATCTCCATGATCCAGCTTAAGGCCACGAGGTCCAAGGAGGTGCAGCAGTAATGAAACGCGATAAGGTTATCAACCGCGCGCTCTCGATTTTCTTTACGATCCTGTCGCTCGCGTGGATCTACCCCGTGTTCATGATTGCGCTTAATTCTTTTAAGAAAGCGACCGCAATCAGCACCACCACGGCATTCGATCTGCTCACGCCCGAGACGTTCAACGGCCTCGCAAACTACATGCACGCCCTTAACGAGCAGGGCTTTGCCTCGGCATTTATGTACTCGCTCATCATCACGGTCACGTCGGTCGTGCTGATCTTGGTGTGCTGCTCCATGTGCGCTTGGTACGTGGTTCGTGTCAACAACAAGATCTCGAACTTCTTCTATTACCTGTTCGTGTTCTCGATGGTCGTGCCCTTCCAGATGCTCATGTTCACGCTGTCCAATTTGGCGGACCGCATCGGCTTCAACACGCCGTTCAACATCTGCTTTATCTACCTTGGCTTTGGCGCGGGCCTGGCGGTCTTTATGTTCGCCGGCTTTGTAAAGAACATCCCGCTCGAGATCGAAGAGGCGGCCATGATTGATGGCTGCAACCCGGTCCAGGTGTTCTTTAAGATCGTCCTTCCCATCATGAAGCCCACCTATCTTTCGGTCGGCATCCTCGAGACCATGTGGGTCTGGAACGACTATCTGCTGCCCTACCTTACGCTCGACTCCACCAAGTACAAGACCATTCCTATCTTGATCCAGTACTTCCGCGGCGGCTACGGCCACGTCGAGCTCGGCCCCATGATGGCCTGCATCATGATGGTCGTTATCCCCATCGTTATCATGTACATCCTCTGTCAGAAGTACATCATCGACGGCGTGGTGGCAGGTGCCGTCAAGGGCTGATGCCGTAACTGTTTTGCAAGTTTCTGCGGCGCCCCTCAGTGCGGCGCCGCATATCGAAAGGTAGAGACATGGCCGAGATCGTTCTCAATCATGTTCAGAAGGTGTATCCCTACAACGAGTCAAAAAAGAAGGGCTTCTTTGGCAAAAAGAAGAAGACCGAGGAGAAGAAGCACAACCTCATGGGTACCGAGGACGGTGTGCGCGCTGTAGAGGACTTCAAC
>CABUZE010000038.1 GCA_902495955.1 uncultured Collinsella sp.
AGCTCAACAACCTGCGCTACCGCTGCAGCGTCGGAATGGGCCCGCACACCGCTCGCGATCGACGTCGACAGACGCTTGCCACGCGAAACCGCCACCGACTCAAACGGCGCCGCCGCCTTGTCCACTGCCTCCGAAAGATCGATCGATGTCATGGTAAAGCCCGCCGAGCCCTCGTTCATGCGAGCCAAAAACACCAGACGCTCCGTGAGCGCCGTCAACCGTGCAACCTGCTCGTGAATGCTCTGTGTCCACTCGCTCTCGCCGCTCTCAATTTCCTGCACTTCGTTAGCGGCGTCGATCACAGCTAGCGGCGTCTTGATCTCGTGGCTCGCATCGGTAATAAAACGCTTTTGCTTGCTGTAGCTCTCGACCATCGGTCGAATCACCGCGCCCGAGGCACCCGCCACAATTGCCAGCACCGCCAACCAGCCAATGCAACTGATTGCCACGCTCGCGCTCAAAAACGAATGAAAGCTTGCGAGCTCGCGCGAGCAGTCAACGAACACATAGGTGGTCTCATCGTCTTGAACGTCAGTCGTGTAGCGATAATTGCCAGAAAAACCTGAGACCCAACCCTTGGAATGCAACCTTGCGGCAATACTGGCGGCGCGCTTGGCACCCACCGCGGCAATGCGGGCCGTATTGACATCGGCAACCTGACCGGCGTCAATCGTCACCGTAAAGTAGCGCGTGTCAAAAGGAGACTCCGCCGTCATACCTTCGAAGTGCCTGATGCGAACGCCCGCTTGGCTATCGCTGGCATCCTTGCCATTAGCGGGATCGTCTTTAGGCTCGTCCCCCCAATCGATACCGTCCTTGCCCGCCAGGATATAGTCCAGGCGAGCGTCGGCCATCTTGCAGACATGCGAATAATTGACGATGTTGATGCCGGCGATGATGAGCGTGAGCACCACGGTCACGGCGCCCATGGCAACGAGGATAAACTTGCGACGCAGGCGGCGGCCCAATGCGTCAGCAGCATTTGCCCGCCCCGTACTACTCGAGGCGGCGTGAAACCGCTCCGTCATGTGCTTGCACCACGTGCGCACGCTCACGCCTGTTCGCCTTCCTCGACAACCTCAAGTGAATATCCCTGATTGCGCGACGCGCGGATGGCCACGTTAGCACCCAGCGCCGTCAGCTTTTTGCGCAGGTACGAGATATAGACCCACACCACGTTGGCGCCTTCGGGCGCGTCCTCACCCCAAACTTCGAGCATCAGACGCTCGGTGGGCATGCGCGTGCCGGCATTGCGCATAAAGAGCTCCATAAGCTGAAACTCACGATTGGCCAGATGTTCCTCGCCCAAAGGCCCCACGAGTGTGCACGATGCCGTGTCGAGGCGCACGTTGCCCACGCTGAGCGTCGTGGCGTCAATTGCCGTCGCGGCACGCGTCATGGCACGAATACGCGCAAGCAGCTCCTTGGCGGCAAACGGCTTGGTCAGGTAGTCGTTGGCGCCGGCATCCAGACCCTCGACCTTATCGGACACCTCGCTTTTGGCCGTAAGCATGATGATGGGCAGGCGTTTGCCGGCGGCGCGTGTGCGCTTGAGCACCTCGATGCCGTCCATGCCGGGCATCATGATGTCTAGGATCGCGGCATCATAGTCGTTGGCAAGTAGATATTCGAGCGCCGTCAGACCGTCGAGGGCGGTGTCGACCTCGTAGTCGCTATGTTGAAGAATCGCGGTAAGGGCGCGGGAGAGGCCGGGTTCGTCCTCGGCAAGCATCAGCTTCATAGTTGTTCCTTTGGCGCACGGCTATACAGGTTTCGATATTGCCGATGATAGCGCACCGCCAGCCGCCTTAGCACAGCCTTAGCTGCTCAACCTGCACGTTTTTAAATACGCAGGATATGGCTTAGCCAAACTTAAGGCGCAGATGTCAAACGCTTGTCCGCACGCCGGAGACGATAGAACAGCAACTCACCCTTTCGCGGCACCTTTATCATGCAAAGAGCTCAGGCACTATTCCTCGTACGCGCCCTCAAGCCGAAGCAGCCACTCCTTGCGGTCAAGCCCGCCGGCATATCCGTTGAGCGAACCATCGGCGGCAACCACGCGATGGCACGGCACAATAATCGAAATGGGATTGCGTGCAACCGCGGCCCCCACGGCACGGGGAGACACAACGGGAGCCTCGTTTCCCGGCACACAATGCCGAGCCGCAACACGCTGGGCGATCTCACCATACGTGGCGACCTCGCCACGCGGGATAGAAAGCAGCTCAAACCAAACCTCACGCTGAAACGCCGTACCAATCATATGCAACGGCGGCGTAAACCGCGGCTCCTGCCCTGCAAAATAAGCATTCAGCCAAGCCCATGAACGCTCAAGCACCGAAGAAGCCACACCATGGGCCGGATTCGCTGACGACATGCCACCAATACCAGAAACCGCATCGGCACCTTCAACGTGCTCCGCATCTTCTTTGAGCAGCGTGGAGCCAAAATGCTCCTGCCCCTCAAACCAAAGCCCTGTCAAACCGCGGCCATCAGCGGCAAGCAGGATTTCGCCCAAAGGCGAAGCAAACGTCGTCGTGACCACCAGCGGCTCCTTTCAAAACTTCGCAAACATAATACCGCGAATTGTGCAGACAACCCCAATCGACCCCAAAGTCACCCAAGGCAGCAGGCTCGAAGCGCCGCAGCTGCCGGCCGCACCCCACAGTCCCCAAAGGCGGCAGGCGCAAAGCGCCGAGGCTGCCGCCGGGAGCAGGGCCCACAACAGCCACGTGCCCCCATCAGCCCAGCGGCCCCAACCAACAACGGCCCCATCGCAAGCCACTCGCAACAGCATCACCGCAGGCGGGGGCCGGGCTTAGTTTTCAGAACACTCCGCAGACCAGTGTGGCGCCTTGTCCGCGGCTCCGAAGGAGCAGGACAAGGCGCCACACATGGTCGAGGACGTTCTGAAAACTAAGCCCGGCCCCCGCCGGACAGGTCACACTACTCGCAGAGCAGCTTAGCGATCTGGACGGCGTTGGTTGCCGCGCCCTTACGGATTTGGTCGCCGCAGCACCAGAAGGTGATGCCGCGCGCAGCCTCGGGGTTCGAGATGTCGCGGCGCACGCGGCCGACCCAAATCAGGTCCTGGTCGGAGGTGTCCATCGGCATGGGGAAGCGGTCGTGTGCATCCTCGGCAGCCATATCGTCAACCAGCTTGACGCCGGGAGCGGTAGCAAGCGCAGCACGGGCCTCCTCAACCGTAATATCGCGCTCAAACTCGAGCGTAATGCTCTCGGAGTGCGAACGCAGCACGGGCACGCGCACGCAGGTGCAGTTCACGCGCAGCTCGGGCAAGTGCATGATCTTACGGCCCTCGTTCTGCAGCTTCATCTCCTCGGAGGTAAAGCCTTCCTCCTTGACACCGCCGATCTGCGGAATCAGGTTGCTCGCCAGCTGGGCGGCAAACGCGCGCGGCTCGGGAATCTCCTCGCCACGGCCCAGGGCGGCCAGCTGAGCCTCGAGCTCGGCCATACCGGGAGCGCCGGCACCCGAAGCCGCCTGATACGTCGAGACGATCATGCGCTTCACGCCGGCGAGCTGGTGCAGCGGCCAGGTGGGAACCAGGCCGATGATGGTCGCGCAGTTGGGGTTGGCGATAAGGCCGTGATGCCACTTGATATCGTCGGCATTGATCTCGGGCACGACCAGCGGCACCTCGGGATCCATGCGGAAGGCATGGCTGTTGTCGACCACGACGGCGCCGCGCTTGACGGCCTCGGGCAGCAGCTCCTTGGCGATATCGTCGCCGGCGGCTCCGAGCACAATATCGCAGCCCTCAAAGGCCTCAGGGCAAGCCTCTTCAATCACGATCTGCTCGCCGCGGAACTCAACGGTCTTGCCCGCGGAGCGTGCACTTGCCAACAGCTTGAGCTTGCCGACCGGGAACTCCTGCTCGTTGAGGCACTCGAGCATCTGGGTGCCCACGGCTCCCGTCGCGCCCAAAATAGCAACCGTGTACTGTTTCATGCTTCCCCCTTTAAAGGTTTTGGCTTTTGCCCGCACGCCGAGCAGGCTGATTATTGTTGCCAGTGTATACAAGAACGGGGCGGACACGAAACCCGCCCCGTCGAAACGAAACCGAAACGAAACGCCCCGCCGTAGATTTTTGAGACATGACCCAAAAATCTACCGAGCAGTCGCTACTTTTTGAGCGCGGCCAAGGTGGGATCGGCCGGCGCGGGAGCCTCCAGGTCGGAGACCTTCACAATGCCGTTCTCGTCGGAGAAGGCGCGGTAAATGGTCTGAATCGCCAGGTCGAAGTCCTTCTCCTCGACACCGATAATGATGTTGATCTCGTCACAGCTCTGCGAAATCATGCGCACGCTCACGCCAGCCTGGCCGAGCATGCCAAACAGGTGGCCCGAGATACCTGCGCGGCCGCGCAGATTACGACCGACGGTCGCGATGAGCGCCAAGCCCTCGACAACCTCGATCTCGAGCGGCTCGACCTCCTGCTGGATGTCACCCACGAGTGAGTACAGCGAATCGTGCACATCCTGCTCCTGCACCACGGCGCCAAAGCGGTCGACGCCGGTGGGCATATGCTCGACGGAAACGTCATAGCGCTCGAAGACCGAAAGCGCGCGGCGCATAAAGCCGACGCGCGGCTTGGTGCGGTCGCGGGCCACGTTGATGGCGACAAAACCGCGCTTGCCGGTCACGCCGGTAATGATGGGCTCTGCCTCGCCCTCATCAGCCGTCTCGCTAATGATGGTGCCAGGGTCCTGCGGCGCATTGGTGTTCTTGATGACCAGCGGAATGCCCGCCTCGCGCACGGGGAACACGGCCTCCTCGTGCAGGACGCTTGCGCCCATGTACGAAAGCTCGCGCAGCTCCTCGTAGGTAACGCGCGCAATAGGCTGAGCCTCCGGAACAATACGCGGATCGGCAGAATAGAAACCCGAGACGTCGGTCCAGTTCTCGTACAGGTCGGCGCCCAGGCACTTGGCCAGGATCGAGCCCGAGATATCGCCGCCGCCACGATCGAGCAACTTGATCTGACCCTCACGCGTCGCGCCGTAAAAACCGGGCATAACAAAGCCGCCCTGCTGACCGTACTCCTGCACCAGCTCGGAGGTGCGGTTCATGCTGAGCGTACCGTCGTGATGGAACGCCACAACCGTCGCGGCGTCCAGGAACGGCAGGCCCAGGTACTCGGCCATCAGGCGAGCGGTGAAGTACTCGCCACGGCTCACGAGCTCCTCGGTGGAGTAGCCGCCCAAGCGGGCGCGCTCGGCAAAGGCTGCGAACTCCTCGCGGATGGGATAGGTGAGCTCCAACTCGTCAGCGATATCAAAATAGCGCTGGCCAATGTCCTCGAGCAGCTCCTCGCACGACACGTGATACTTAACGTGTGCGTTAACCAGGTAGAGCAGGTCGGTCACCTTGGTGTCGCCTTTAAAGCGGCGGCCGCAGGCGGAAACCACCACAAAACGGCGGGCAGGGTCGGCGTCGACGATGGCCTTGATCTTCTTGAAGTGTTCAGCGTCGGCGACCGACGAGCCGCCAAACTTGGCAATCTTAATCATGGGCTGGAGGTTACCTTTCTAAAAAGCCTCTGCAAACCTATTTTGCGCGCTCTGATACCATGGTTTCACCGATTGGGACCAAGGCATCCGAGGAGCAGTGTTATATGGGAACTTATCATAGTACACGAGGACGCACTTTATCGTGCTCAAGTAAGGTGGCAATCCGTACCGGCATCGCTCCCGACGGGGGTTTGTTTGTCTCGGACGAGCTCGGCACCCAGCAGGTCGATATCAGCTCGCTTGCAGATAAATCGTACTTTGAAATCGCTCAAGATGTGTTGGGAATGTTACTGAATGATTACACGGCCGAAGAAATTTCGGCGTGTGTCGACGAGGCATACCGCGGCACGTTCGCGAGTGAAGAGGTTACGCCGCTCGTCAAACTCGACGCTGCGCCGGGCGCTGACGCCCCCCAGACCTATGTGATGGAGCTCTTTGGCGGCCCCACAAGCGCCTTCAAGGACGTCGCCCTGCAGATGCTCCCCCGCCTCATGGCCCGCACCTCTGCCAAGGACGGCGGCGCTGAGCGCATCATGATCGTCACCGCCACGTCGGGCGACACCGGCAAGGCCGCGCTCGCCGGTTTTGCCGACGCTCCGGGCACGGGCATCACCGTCTTTTATCCCGAGGGCAAGGTCAGCCGCGTCCAGAACCTGCAGATGTCCACGCAGGAGGGCAACAACGTCGCCGTCTGCGGTATCCGCGGCAACTTTGACGACGCCCAGAGCGCCGTCAAGCGCATCTTTGCCGATAAGGAGCTTGCCGAGCGTCTGGAGGCCGCCGGCACGGTGCTTTCGAGCGCCAACTCCATCAACGTCGGCCGCCTGGTACCGCAGGTCGTCTACTACTTTGCCGCCTATGCGCAGCTGCTGCGCGCCGGCGCCATCGAGGCCGGCGACGCCGTGGAGTTCTGCGTACCGACCGGCAACTTTGGCGATATCCTGGCAGGCTACTACGCCAAGCGCATGGGTCTGCCCGTCGCCAAGCTCATCGTGGCGAGCGACAAGAACAACGTGCTTGCCGACTTCCTGACTACCGGCGTCTACGACCGTAACCGTCCGTTCTTCACGACCATCTCGCCGTCGATGGACATCCTCATCAGCTCCAACCTGGAGCGCATGCTCTACTTCCTGTCCGACGGCGACTGCGAGCTCGTTGCCGGCCTTATGGAGCAGCTGGCGCAGACGGGTCGCTACGAGGTGCCCGCCGAGCTGCTGGCCAAGATTCAGAGCGTCTTTGGCTGCGGCTGGGCCAGCGAGGACGAGGTCCGCACTGCCATCAAGAGCTGCTGGGATGCGAACGGCTACGTAATCGACCCGCACACCGCTTGTGGTTATCACGTCTTTGAGCAGGTCGCTCCCGCCGAGGGCGCCAAGGCCCGCGTGCTGCTTTCGACCGCCAGCCCCTACAAGTTCCCGCGCGCCTGCTGCGACGCCCTGGGCCTCGACGTTCCCGAGGATGATTTTGAGGCTATGCGTGTGCTCGAGCAGGCCACCAACACGGTCGCCCCGACCCAGCTCGCCGAACTCGAGTCCAAGCCCGTCCGCTTCGAAGACGTCTGCGACGTCGATGAGATGGCAAGCTACGTCGAGTCTGCAGCAAAACGAATGAGCACCAACTAGATCCCTTATTAAGCGCCGGCGAAAGCCGGCGCACCTTCTTTTTATTTAGCTTTCGGGATGATGACGAGCATGCGAGCGGGTCTGCCTGTTTAGTTCGTCGCGAGTTCCGCACGAGCCGGAAAGCACTTAATG
>CABUZE010000039.1 GCA_902495955.1 uncultured Collinsella sp.
CGGCCAGCCACGCGTTAACGGCACGGCTACGGATGTGCGTCTGTGCTACCGAGTCAATCGTAGAATCGGGAATACGTTCGAGCACTGAGTCCGAGGCATCGGCAAGCGACTCATTGATGCGGTCGGCAAGGTCGGCCCGGACCCGCTCCAGCTGATCAGACAGACGCCGCCAGCTCGCCAACGAGCACACCGCGTCGACCATCATCGCGACCGCGACGATAAAGGCGGACAGCCGCACAATCAGCACCGGCAGATGGCCAAGCAGCCCCAGCAATGCCGGCTCCACTAAACGGCAAATACACAACGCACCCAAGCCAAACGCGCAGGCCCAGTACAGACAGATGCGTCCGTGCAGGTTAAACGGCAGGTGCGAGTAATCCCAAAAGCGAGCGCCCGTTGTTTTTTCCAACAGCACGCCCACGCTGTACTCAATCACGCTGCATACGAGCGCTGCAGCGACAAACTGGCTCGAGGCATCCGGAATTCCGCGCAACAGCAGCCAGCAGGCAATGCCGCCCGCGCCATAGATGGGGCAGCACGGCCCCAGCAAAAAGCCACTGTTGGCAAATCGTCCGTGATTGAGCATGGCGCATACTGTCGACTCCCATGCCCAACCGCAAAACCCGTAAAAGGCAAACGAGAGCACCAGTGCCGAGAGTGGGCAGGCGGCAAGCGTCGCGCCGCAAAACGCCATATCAATCGCGGTCCCCACCGTCTACCCTCTCCTCTTTTCGCTCGATGCTTTACTCACGCTATCGTCCGTCTCGTCCTTGCGCGGCAGGCGGCCGGCGACCGTCTCGCGCAGAGCACACCATTTATCCGCCAGGCAAACAATCCACGCCTCGCGACACGTCGGCGGCACCGGCACCAGCGGAAACATATGCCGCACGATAATATTCCGCTCGCGCGGCGTCAGCTCAAAATCCTCTTCGGCTCGCGCCAGGGCAAAAAACGGATGGCGAAAGCCATGCAGCCGATGGCTTGGGTCGGGATCGTGCCAATCGTAGAGAAAGTAATCGTGTAACAAGGCTCCGCGCAGCAACGAGGCGCGGTCGACCGAGACACCGACGCGGCCCAGGCGCTCGGCAAAGGACAGGCTTGCCCGCGCTACCGAGGTCACATGTGTATAGACCGTCACATCGCCATGCTGGATAAACTCGCGCGTCAGGTCCAGACGGCCCGCCTGTGCCAGTTGACGGGCAGCATGGTCTACTTCGCACGCGATTTTCTCGGCACGAACGACATCGGACATGCTGCCTCCTTCCAGCGACTCACAGCGATAAGCCACGGCCTGTGCACAATCGATAAAAACATCATGGAACACATTAGTATGGCATCGGACAAAACGTTTTGCCCCACCAGTTGGCGAATTACCGCGCCGCCGTCACATATCAAACGCCAAAATGTGCGAGACTGTTTTGTGCAATTGTGCCGGCCAAGGGAGTGCCGGCGCACGATTCGCATGGAGTAACCCACAACGATGCTGCTTACGCAAACGACAACGCCCGAGGACGTCAAGGCTCTCGACCGCGCCGAGCTTCCGCTGCTCTGCGGCGAGATCCGCCACGCCATCCTCGAAAGCTCCGCCGCCGTCGGCGGGCACGTTGCCCCCAACTTGGGCGTCGTTGAGCTTACGGTTGCGCTTCATCGCGTGTTTAACTCCCCCATCGACAAGATTGTCTTTGACGTTTCGCACCAGACCTACGCCCACAAGGCGCTGACGGGGCGCGCGTACACTTATATCGATCCGGAGCGTTATGGTGAGGCTTCTGGCTTTGCCAATCCCGACGAGTCCGAGCACGACCTGTTTGCCATGGGCCACACCTCCACATCGGTGAGCCTGGGCTGCGGCCTGGCGCATGCTCGTGACCTGGCGGGCGACACGTATAACGTCATTACCGTTATTGGCGACGGCTCGCTTTCGGGCGGCCTGGCGTTCGAGGGCCTCAACAATGCCGCCGAGCTCGACAGCAACTTGATCATCATCGTCAACGATAACGACCAGTCCATTGCCGAGAACCATGGTGGCCTGTATCGCAATCTGGCCGAGCTGCGCGCCAGCAACGGCGCCTGCGAGCGCAACGTTTTCCGCGCGATGGGGCTCGACTACCGCTATCTGGACGCCGGTAACGATGTGTTGGCCCTCGTCGACGCGCTGCAGGAGCTGCGCGACATCGACCACCCCATCGTGCTGCACGTCTCGACCGCCAAGGGCAAGGGCTTTGAGCCAGCCCAAAACGACCCCGAGCGCTGGCATCACGTAGGCCCCTTTGACATGGCGACCGGCCGCAAGCTCTGCCCGGGCCATCCGAGCGAGCCCGCGCCGCGCACCTATGCCGATATTACGGGCGAGGCGCTCGGCGCCGCCATCGAGCGCGATCCGCAGGTCGTGGGCATCACGGCCGCCACGCCCTACATCATGGGCTTTACACCCGAGCTTCGCGCTGCCGCCGGCAAACAGTTCGTCGATGTGGGCATTGCCGAGGAGCACGCCGTAACTTTTGCCACCGCGCTTGCGCGCTCGGGCGCCAAGCCAGTCTTTGGTGTGTACGGCACGTTTTTGCAGCGCGCCTACGACGAGCTGTGGCACGACCTGTGCCTCAACGATGCCCCCGCAACCATCTTGGTGTTTGGCGCGTCGATCTTTGGCACCACATCCGAGACGCACCTCTCGTTCTTCGATATTTCCATGCTGGGCGCTCTTCCCAACATGCGCTACCTAGCGCCGGCCTGCATGGAGGAATATCTGTCCATGCTGAGCTGGTCGCTCGACCATCGCGAGCATCCCGTGGCGATCCGCGTACCGGGCATCGGCCTGGTAAGCCGCCCCGACCTTGCGCCCGCCGAAGACACCGACTACAGCGCCGTTCGCTACAACGTGGTGCGTCAGGGCCGCGACGTTGCCGTGCTCGCGCTTGGCGATTTCTTTGAGCTGGGTGAGCGCGTGGCAAACCGTCTGACTGCCGAGTACGGCATCGAGGCCACGCTCGTCAACCCGCGCTTTGCAACCGAGCTCGACCGCGAGTTCCTCGACAGTCTTGCCGCCGAGCATCGCGTTGTCGTCACCCTCGAGGACGGCATCTTGGACGGCGGCTGGGGCGAGCGCGTGGCATGCTATCTGGCATGCACGCCGTTGCGCACGCGCACCTTTGGCATCGCCAAGGGCTTTCCCGACCGCTACGATCCCAACGAACTGCTCGCGCAGAACGGCATGACGGTCGAGAACATGGCCGCCGAAGCCGTAAGGCTACTCAACGAGTAAGAAAACCTCCGCAAGGAAAGCATCCCTGCGGAGGTTTTTATTTTCCCAACTCAATTATCTCGATCTGTAACATCTAGGGCCCGAATTCCCGTCTAACTGTTACAGATCTAGACAAGACGTCTTAGTCCCTGACCTTTGTCTCAATCTGTAACAGATAGAGACCTTTTGTCCGTCCAGATGTTACAGATCGAGACATTCGAATTCCCCTGAAGAGAAAATCTCGATCTGTAACAGTTAGAACCCATTTCCTCGTCTACCTGTTACTGATTGAGACAAAACAGCGAGGCGGGCCGTCCGAAAAGCACTATCTCAGCAGCAACAACCGACGTTTGTCCAGATAAAACCTGCCAAAATAAACCTGTCCCTTTTTGGTAGGTGGAATTACCCATAAGGTAAGTATGTTTCTGAGTTATTTCGTGTTGACCCTTTTGAGCGCGATAGGGTATAACTCTACTCAACCGCTAGGGATTTTATTGAGAAAGGTGTTCTACCATGAGCAAGAACCTCTCCCAGCAGGTCGTTCTCGCCCGCCGCGGCTTCGTTGCCGCCACCTTCGCAACCGTCGCCGGCCTTGGTCTTGCCGGCTGCTCCGACACCAGCGCCGAGGCCGACAAGGGTTCCGCCGCCGGCTCTTCCAAGAGCTCCGAGGATACCGAAGTTTCCACCACGCTCGACGCTAAGGCATTCGACAAGCTCGTCGACAACGGCCCCAAAGCCGACGACGATGCCATCGCCGCCAGCACCTGGGCCACGGCCGTCAAGGACGCCGGCGTCTTTAAGATCGGCGGCGTTCAGACCTCTACGCTTTTCTCCCTCCTCAACGAGAAAGACGGTCAGACCCGCGGCTTCGATGCCGGCATCGCGCAGCTCCTGTCCAACTACATTCTGTTCGAGAACAAGGTCGAGATCACCCAGGTGACCTCGGACACTCGCGAGTCCGTCCTGCAAAATGGCCAGGTCGACGCCGTCTTTGCCACCTACACCATCACCGACGAGCGCAAGAAGCTTGTCTCCTTTGCCGGTCCCTACTACTACACCCAGCAGGCCATCCTGGTGCTCGCCGATAACGACGACATTAAGAGCGTCGACGCCCTGGCCGACAAGAACGTCGCCGTCCAGTCCGGCTCCAACGGCCCCGCCATCCTGGAGGAGTTCGCTCCCAAGGCCAGCCAGCAGGAGTTCAAGACCGACGAGGAAGCCCGTCAGGCACTCCAGCAGGGTCGCGTTGACGCCTATGTCATCGATAACAATATGCAGCAGAGCGCCCTGGTCCGCGAGCCCGGTAAGTATAAGATCGCCGGCAAGCCCTTCGGCAGCAAGGAGCCCTATGGCATCGGCCTGCCGCTCGATTCCGACGGTGTCGCCTTTGTCAACGACTTCCTTAAGAAGATCGAGGACGACGGCACCTGGACCGAACTGTGGCAGATCTGCATCGGCGACCGCACGGGCGACACCAACGTTCCCGAGCTGCCCGAGATCGGCGCCTAGGCAACGAGCCTGGTAACGGCCGCAACGAAACCATATGGAAACGCACGATGCGCTTTATTGCGGTAAACTGTTTCCTCACAGAGTTGTCGGGGCTTCCGTACACACGGGAGCCCCTTTCCTTATCGGCGGGAGGTCCGCATGAGTCTCTCCGAACTCTGGTCGCTCTATGGCCAGAACTATATCGACGCGCTGCTAGCAACCTGGGGTATGACGCTTGAGTCGTTTGCCATCGCCATGGTGCTGGCCGTCGCCGTCACCGTGATGCGCGTGTCGCCGCTCAAGCCGTTGCGCGTCTTTGGCGACCTGTATGTCCAGGTCTTCCGTAATATCCCCGGCATCGCGCTGCTCATCATCGTCGTCTATGCGCTGCCGCCGCTCAAGGTCGTTCTGCCCTACCGCACCTGCGTTATCGTCGCCACGGTCCTTTTGGGCTCGGCCTTTGGCTCCGAGAACTTTATGAGCGGCATCAACACCGTCGGCGTCGGTCAGGTCGAAGCCGCACGCTCGCTCGGCATGAGCTTTAACCGCATCCTCGCCAAGATCGTGATTCCGCAGGCACTGCGCTCGAGCGTGCTACCCATGACCAACCTCTTTATCGCCGTCATGCTCACCACCGCGCTCGGCAGCCAGGTGCCGCTTAAACCGCAGGAGCTCACCGGCGTGGTGAGCTATATCAACACGCGCTCGCTCGGCGGCGTCGCCGCGTTCTTTATCTCGGCGCTTGGCTACCTGGGCACGGCCTTTGTGGTGAGCCACATTGGCAACTACATCGATAAGAAGGTGAGGATCCTCCGATGAGCAAGCACTCCTCCCCTGCACTTACCATGCGCGATGCGCTCTACGAGGCTCCCGGCCCCAAGATGCGCGCCAAGATTCGCATCGGCACCGCCATCTCGCTTGTTGCCGTGGCCGCACTCGCCGTCCTTGTACTGCAGCGCTTTTATGTGACCGGTCAGCTTTCGGTCCACTACTGGTATTTCTTTACGCACCTCACCACCTGGAAGTTCCTGCTTGCCGGCTTTGAGGGCACCGTTAAAGTCGCACTCACCGCCGGCGCCATCGCACTGGTGCTGGGCCTGGCCCTTATGCTCGGTCGTACCAGCGATATTAAGCCGCTGCAGCTGGTCTGCCGCGTGCTCACCGATTTCTTCCGCGGCGTACCGAGCCTGCTGTTCATCTACTTCTTCTTTTTGGTGCTGCCCCAGTACAAGATCGCGCTGCCGTCGTTTTGGATGCTCACGCTTCCCGTCGCGCTCGCTGCAGCCGGCGTACTTGCCGAGATTTTCCGCGCCGGCGTCAACGCCGTACCGCGCGGGCAGGTCGAGGCGGCCCAGGCACTCGGTCTCTCCAAGGCTAAAATCACCTTTAAAATCGTATTGCCGCAGGCTATTCGATTTATCATTCCGTCGTTGATTTCACAGCTCGTGGTCGTAGTCAAAGACACCACCGTCGCCTACGTGGTGAGCTACCCCGACCTCATGCAAAACGCCCGCGTGCTCATTACCAACTACGACGCTCTCGTGTCGGTCTACCTGGTAATCGCGGTCATCTATATCCTCATCAACGTCGCGATTAACAAGGCTGCTGTCTACGTTTCGCACAAGACCGGCGCGACCATCATCCGCTAACGCTTTACCATTTCGAGTCATAAGGAGCCGAGCACCATGGCACAGAGCACTTCTTCTACCGGCAATCAGCCGCTGATTGAGCTCAAGCACGTCGATAAGCACTATGGCGACCTGCACGTTCTCAACGACATCAATCTGTCAGTCGATCGCGGCGAGGTCGTCGTTGTGATCGGCCCCTCGGGCTCGGGCAAGTCGACCATGTGCCGCACCATCAACCGCTTGGAGACCATCGACTCGGGCGAGATCCTCATCGAGGGCGAGCCCCTGCCGCAAGAAGGCAAGGATCTTGCCCGCATGCGCGCCGAGCTGGGCATGGTGTTTCAGCAGTTCAACCTGTTCGCACATATGACCGTACTGCAGAACGTCATGCTGGGGCCGGGCGACGTGCTGGGCGTGTCCAAGGAGGAAGCTCGTGAGCGCGCCATGGACCTGCTGAGTCGCGTGGGCGTGGCCGAGCAGGCCGACAAGGTGCCAGCACAGCTTTCGGGCGGCCAGCAGCAGCGCGTGGCCATCGCCCGTTCACTTGCTATGCAACCCAAGGCCATGCTTTTTGCCGAGCCCACGAGCGCCCTTGACCCCGAGATGATCAACGAGGTGCTCGAGGTCATGGTGCGCTTGGCGCAGCAGGGCATGACGATGATCGTCATCACGCACGAGATGAACTTTGCCCGCCGTGTGGCCGACCGCGTCGTCTTTATGGCCGACGGCCAGATCGTGGAAACCGGCACGCCCGACGAGTTCTTCGACCACCCCCAGACCAAGCGCGCCCAGGACTTCCTCAACTCCATCAAGGGCCACTTACCAGA